>DPLS01000169.1 GCA_003541875.1 Bacteroidota bacterium
CGACGTGCAATCGAGAGGCGCATAACAAAACGCGGTGGGAATTCGTGAATTTTGTTGTACAGTTGTTGCTCTCAAAAACATCAGGTGCGCTAAAGCATAGATAATAAATTGCTTATACTGAGCGGGAGTAATTCAGTGGTAGAATGCCAGCTTCCCAAGCTGGACGTCGCGGGTTCGAGTCCCGTCTCCCGCTCAACTTAGCCCGGCCCATCCGGGCTTCTTAGTTCCACATATTCGAATACGATCGATCAGGAGCGCACATGGCAACCCTCGTGTGGAAGGACGTGTACAGTGTCGGAGTAGAAGATCTCGACCAGCAACACAAGCGCCTTCTTGACTTGGTCAACGAGTTAACCACAATGGACCGGAAGAAGATAGACAACAAAGCCATTTTCACCGCACTGAATGAACTCGTCGCCTATGCGCAGACACACTTTGATACCGAGGAAGGTTACATGACGAGATTTGAATTCCCTCACCTCGCCGCACACCAACGGGAACATGTTGCATTCGCCGCAAAAGTGTTCAATTTCGCACAGCGACTCGAGCAGAATGACCCGCATCTCCACGCGACGGTCGTCGACTTCCTAAAAACCTGGTACACCTCGCACGTTCTTGGAACAGACAGAGAATACATTGAGTATCTCGTTCCGAAGCAAGCGAAGTGAGGGACGAGCCGCCCCACCCTGAGAATGGAAAGACAATCACTCCTTCAAGCTTCTCGCTAGTGGCTTGAATTCATTCCGGCTCTTGTCTATATTCTATCTGAAGTTCGGACGCTTAGCTCAGCTGGTTCAGAGCGCCGCCCTTACAAGGCGGAGGTCGTAGGTTCAAATCCTACAGCGTCCACAACGATCAGTCCCCGAATGAAACAATCGGGGTCCTCAATTTCGCGGCACCTCACTCCTCGGTTCATCTCCTCGCATACCATACTCCCACAACTGTCACTGCAGCACCTATGAAGTGAATTAGGAAAAGTTCCTCATCCAGAGTGAAGTATGAGACGATGAATGCCAGGATCGGGATGAGATTGGTGAATATCGCTGTGCGTCCCGGTCCAAGATACTTAACACCGATCGACCAGAAGAAATTGGCAACTGCTATCGATAACGCACCAGAGACGACCGCCGCAACAACTGGACCAACGTGAATCATTGACCACGAGACCGAAAACGCATCGGGAATTGCAGCCGCCCCCAAACAGACAGCACCAACACCCATCATGACCAACGTAACCTGCAATGTCGGATACTTGGACACCAACGGTTTCTGCAGGTTTGTGTTGAGAGCCCAAAATGCTGCCGCGGAAAGCGAGATGAGGTCGCCGTAGATGTCCGTTCCCCCAATCTCAAGTTTCTTGCCGCTGCCAACAATGATCATTGCGACTCCAACTATTGAGACCACCATCCCGAGCCACATCTGTCGCCGGATCTGATTCCTGTGAAGACTGTTCCCCAGGAGCAGTGTCCACAGCGGGGCCGTTGAAAGCAAGACCGCGGCATTCCCTGCGCTCGTCATATTCAACCCGATGATGAACGCCATCTGATACACAACGTTGCCAACAATTCCAACTCTCAGCAACCTGTACCAGTCACCTGCAGCTATTGGAGTCCAACGCGAGCGGCTGAAAAAGAGAATGGCAAGAACGAGCGCAGCAACAACGAACCGGATGCCGTTAAACAAAAGAGGACCGAGTTCTTTGAGGCTGTATTTTGCGATCGGATAGTTCGTGGCCCAGATAATGACCACGACAAACAGAAGAAGCTCAGCTTTCCGCTCTTTGGTTCGGTGGAGATCAGCCACGTTACGCCTTCACGCGTGAAGTGGGAGACCTGAACGAAAGCGCAAATGATATTGCGTAGAGAAGGAGACACATCAGGAGAAAGCTATACTGATATGGTGTAGGCTCCTGACCATACAATGTCGCCTGTGTGTCAGCCATGAAGGAGTACAGAACGATTATGGTACCCAGTGTGGATAGGCTCCACGGTAACCAACCAGGGTGGAAGGAGCCACTCTTTTCCATTCGAAGAACCATCAGGGAGCCGCATACGATCATGAGAAGGGAAATGAGAACCGGAGCAACGACCGGTCCAATCCATGGGAGAGGAATGAGGAACAGAATGTCCCAATCCCCAAGGCTTGCCGGCCAGTCGAGGAAGGCTTTCAGCCAGACGTAGTAGAAGATATCCCATACGCCAAATGCCACCAGGAAGTACGCGAATTTCTCCCACACCCTGGCACCTGCCAAAGCGCCAACAGCAACAAGCATCACAATCGTTGCAGCTTCCCGAGACAATTCCACAACAAGATGTTGTGGACTAATCAGCTTGAGTGGGAATTCAAAACCGTGAGGGTAATAAAGAGAACGGAGATATACAACAACACTCGACTCAACCAACGCAAACGCGACGCTGAAGAGAGCGACCCAGAGAAACTTCCTCCCGGTTTGCGAGGAGAGAATCATCACGAGGATTGCTGGTTCAATTCATCAAGAAACGCAACGCCGCGACGAAGATGTGGAATGACGATCGACCCACCGACAGTCAATGCCACACTGAAGATCTCAAACATCTCCACATCGGTCACTCCTTCCTTTTTGCATTCCTGGATGTGGTAGGAGATGCAGTCATCGCAACGCAACACCATCGACGCAACGAGACCGAGCATCTCTTTTGTTTTGGCATCGAGGGCTCCGGACTCATACGTCAATGTATCAACACCAAAGAACCGTTTGATTGCACGGTTATCAGCACCGAGAATGCGCTCGTTCATCTTGCTGCGGAACTCGTTGAACTCCTGCACGCGACTAGCCATAATTTCTCCCAAAGGATTGTTCACCACAACGGTCAATGCAAACCAGTCCGAAACTCAATCCAACGGTGGTAGGCCATACTTCAACCGAAGCTCCTCTATCTTCCTCATTGCAGAAGATGTTTCCTGCCACCCACCGTTGTCCACTTCCCACATGATCTCAACTACCTCATGTATCAAGGGGTGTTGTTCGCCATTGTGAGGAATGGGAACCACGATTCTTGTATATGCCTCAAGCGATGAGATGCTCTGCGAAACGAGTCCAACTCCCGCAGCAACTGTAGCAAAGGAGAGGATCAAGTCAACCCCTATGAGTTGCCCAAAATTCCACCCAAATAGAATACTCGCACAACCGATTACCACAACACACCATCCGATGATCGCAGAGATCCGATAGTGTTTGAGTGCCTTGTAGAAGCCAAAATAGTAAAACCGAAGCTCAGCTTCCGTGAGCAGTGGGGTTGCTGTCGGCGTAGGTTGATACCCGGGATTGGTGTTTTCCATGATCAGAAAGGAAGATTCGACTCGAGCTGCGGTTCAATGGATGAACCCACCAACGCAAAGCAATGAGTTCTCCCCTACCGTTCACCAGCACATCATCGGCCACGCCTGAAGGATAACTCGAGGGCTGAGTTATGCCGGTCTGGCAAACTGGGCACGCTTCCCAACCAGGTTTTTGTAGAGCCCATCGAACGACTTCTCAAATGCTGCCACGCCATCATCCTCCAGCTTCTGCAGCACCCACTTCATGTCGATACCCGCCCCTGCAATATCGCTCAGCACTTTGCGTGCACCATCAAGGTCCGACTCCACAGTCAGTGCCGGCTTGCTGTGATCAAGAATAGCCGTGTAGGTTGGTGGGGGAACCGTATTTACAGTATGAGGACCAATGAGTGTATCGACATAAAGCAAGTCACTGTAGGCCGGATTTTTCGTGCCCGTGCTTCCCCAGAGCGGACGCTGCACAACAGCACCTTTCGCTTTCAGAGCAGCAAAACGCGTAGAGTTGAAAATCTCTTTGAACGCCAGGTATACCATCTTTGTGTTTGCCACTGCCGCTTTTCCCATAAGACTCTTGAGCCCGTTGGCATCCTTCTTCGCAAGCAAATCATCAACCAGAGTATCGATGCGACTCACGAAGACACTTGCCACAGAGGCGACATGATCCAACGGTTTTCCTTCCTTTGCACGTCTTTCGAGGCCGGCAACATATGCGTTCGCTACCTGTCTGTACCGCTCAACAGAAAAAATGAGAGTGACATTGATGTTCTTCCCTTCATAGATCATCTGCTCGACGGCCGGAAGCCCTTCGTTTGTTGCCGGAATTTTCACCATGAGGTTCTTCCGATTCACCTTCGTCCACAGTTCCCGCACTTCTTCCATCGTTGCCTGAGTGTCGCGAGCTTTGCCTGGTGTTACCTCTATACTGACGTAGCCGTCTCTCCCCTTCGTTCTGTCAAACACCGTTTTCAATACGTCGCACGCCATCTGGATATCTTTCACCATGAGCGACTGGATCATCTGTGCCGCGTCCACATGAGGGTTCGCACCGACAAGCTCTTTGATCTGGGAGTCGTACTCAGCGCTCCCTGAGATGGCTTTATCGAAAATGGTCGGGTTCGATGTCACCCCAAGACATCCTTCGTCCACCATTTTCTTCAACTCACCCTTCAGAATTACTCCACGACTAATATTATCATACCAGATACTCTGACCGAGTTGCTCAAGTTTCTGCAGATTGTTCATTCTCGATTCTCCCTTAAGTAGATCTTCGTAGGGACGTTCAATTGAACGT
>DPLS01000395.1:0-6676 GCA_003541875.1 Bacteroidota bacterium
CAGACGCGTGAGCACATCCTGCTTGCGCGCCAGGTTGGCGTTCCCAAGATCGTCGTCTTCATGAATAAGTGCGACGCTGTTGATGATCCAGAGTTGCTTGACCTTGTGGAACTCGAACTCCGGGATTTGCTGAAGAAGTACGAATTCCCCGGCGACGAGATTCCCATTGTTCGTGGCAGCGCCCTCAAGGCGATGGAAGCCGCGATCAAGCCCGAATCGAAGAGTGATGACCCAGCGTTCAAATGCATCTATGAACTCATGGACGCAGTCGACTCTTATATACCGGTTCCGGAACGCAATACCGACAAGCCGTTCCTGATGCCTATCGAAGATGTGTTCTCGATTACTGGTCGTGGTACTGTGGGCACGGGACGTGTCGAGCGCGGCAAGGCAAAGGTTGGTGATGAAGTTGAGCTCATTGGTCTCGGGGCACACAAGAAGACTGTCATCACGGGTGCAGAAATGTTCCGCAAGGAACTTGATGAGGTCCGGGCGGGTGACAACGCAGGGCTGCTGTTGCGTGGTGTTGACAAGACGGAGTTGGAGCGCGGTATGGTTGTTGCCAAACCAGGTTCGATCACTCCGCATATGAAGTTCAGTGCACAAGTATACGTTCTCAAAAAGGAAGAAGGTGGCCGTCATACCCCGTTCTTCACGGGCTATCGTCCCCAGTTCTATTTCCGCACAACGGATGTGACTGGTGTGGCGACGCTCCCTGGCGGGACGGAGATGATCATGCCGGGTGATAACGTCGACGGTATGGCGATTGAACTCATCTCACAGATCGCAATGGAAGAAGGTCTTCGCTTCGCTATTCGCGAAGGCGGCCATACGGTCGGTGCGGGTGTTGTCACAAAGATTGTTGAGTAAAACAAGTCGGGGGCAGCCTCCGGTTGTCCCCGTTTCGTTCGTTGATTAAACGGAGTTACTACTAACGTGGCCGGGCAAAAAATACGCATCAAGCTGAAGTCGTACGATCACAACCTGATCGACAAGTCTGCGGAAAAAATCATCAAGACTGTGAAGTCAACAGGCGCTGTGGTCTCAGGCCCGATACCGTTACCCACGAAGCGTACGGTGTATACTGTGCTTCGTTCGCCCCACGTTGACAAGAAGTCGAGAGAGCAATTCGAGACGCGCGCCCACAAGCGCTTGATCGATATTCTCAACTCGACAAACAAGACCGTCGATTCCTTGATGAAGCTCGATTTGCCCGCAGGAGTTGACGTCGAGATCAAAGTATAACTCGCGACAAATGGTCAAGGTGAGAGTTCGTCGCCGGCGGCGGTGCCGGTGAATGAACTCGACGGCGTCGGAACTTCGATGTACTCGCCTCGCATACAAGGGGTGTGTGCGTCCGTTGCCGGGGTGCGATAGTTGTATCGTGCGTCGAAGATTGGTGTTGTCTTTCTATATGGATGAGATGTCATGAACGGACTCTTAGGCAAAAAACTGGGAATGACGAGCGTCTTTGATGACGCTGGACAGGTAATTCCCTGTACCGTGATTGAAGCAGGCCCCTGTTTCGTCACTCAAATCAAGACCAAGTCACGTGACGGTTATGAAGCCGTCCAGGTTGGCTTTGATACGAAGCCCGAGCGGCTTGTCACGAAACCCTTGAAGGGGCATTTTGGGAAAGCCAACGCGAAGCCCATGCGAATCGTTCGCGAATTCCGCGAGAACGGGGTGAGCGAACTCCAGCCCGGACAAGAGATCAAGGTAACATCGGTATTTACAAAGGGCGATACGGTCTCCGTGATTGGAACGTCGAAAGGACGTGGGTTCCAGGGAGTTGTGAAGCGTCATCATTTTGGTGGTGGATTCAGAACGCATGGACAGAGCGACCGCGAACGCGCTCCGGGTTCGATTGGCTCATCGTCGCATCCATCGCGTGTGTTCAAAGGGATGCGTATGGCAGGCCGGATGGGAGGCGAGCAGGTTACAGTCCGCAATCTGAAAGTTGTGGGTATCATCCCCGACTCAAACCTCCTGCTCATCAGAGGATCGGTGCCGGGAGCCATCAATGGCTATGTTGAGATTCATAAAATCGTCGCTCAATAATTAATTCAACGAGAGTTTGGCAATGGAGTTGGAAGTTTACAAAAAAGACGGAACCAAGTCGGGCGAGAAGGTGAAGCTTTCCGATGACATTTTCGGGATTGAGCCGAACGAGCACGCAATCTATCGGGCGGTTCGCGTATATCTCGACAATCAGCGCCAGGGAACTTCCAAGGTGAAGACGCGCGCAGAAGTCCGCGGTGGCGGGAAGAAGCCCTTCAAGCAGAAGGGGACCGGCAACGCGCGTCAGGGTACATCGCGTTCGCCTGTGATGATCGGTGGAGGATCCATCTTCGGACCGAAGCCCCGAGACTATACTTCAAAGCTTCCGACACAGCTTCACAGGCTTGCCAGGAAATCTGCGCTCTCCGCAAAAGCCAAGGAAGGGCAGATAAGAATTGTTGAAGATTTTTCGTTCGATGCTCCCAAGACGAAGGATATGGTGTCCGTGCTCAAGGCCCTGCAGATCGAACGTTCGAAAACATTG
This sequence comes from Bacteroidota bacterium, assembly GCA_003541875.1. Classification (GTDB taxonomy): domain Bacteria; phylum Bacteroidota; class Ignavibacteria; order UBA10030; family UBA6906; genus UBA11986. Next base: position 2,546 of record DPLS01000395.1, read on the forward strand.
CTGCTGATGCCAAGGAACGATGGCAACATTGTGAAATCGGGGAGAAACATTCCGAAGTTCTTCATCAAAGAAGCCGACAAGGCTTCGACATATGATTTCGTGAACAACACCACACTGCTCATACAGAAGAGTGCGGTTGAAGTTCTTCAGAATACGTTTAAGAATTAACGTAGCGGGAAGACAGTATGATCAGCATAATCAAACGGCCAATCGTCACCGAGAAGATGACCGAGCTACAGGATAAGGGTCACTACGCGTTTGAGGTGGACTTCAACGCCAACAAGATTCAGATCGCACAGGCAGTGGAGAAGAAGTTCAATGTCACCGTCCTTAACGTGAGAACGATGAAGCACAAAGGGAAGAGCAAGTCCCAGTTGACACGCAAAGGCCGTTTCGAAGGACGAACGTCCCGGTGGAAGAAGGCAATGGTGCGATTGAAGGAAGGCGATAAGATCGAATTCTTCCAGAATGTGTAGTTAGCGAAAGAAGAGCATTATGGCACTGCGAAAACTAAAACCAGTTACACCGGGCACTCGATGGATGTCGGTCTCCTCGTTCAATGAGGTGACGAAGACGAGGCCTGAGAAAGCCCTCCTCGAACCGTTGAAGAAATCGGGCGGACGGAACAATACGGGACGGATCACGTCGCGGCATCGCGGCGGCGGCCACAAGCGGTTCTACCGCATCATCGACTTCAAGCGCAACAAGCTTGGTATGGACGCAAAGGTCGTTGCGATCGAGTATGATCCCAATCGCTCGGCACGCATTGCATTGTTGCAGTATGCCGATGGCGAGAAGCGCTACATCGTGGCAGCGGATGGAGTGAAAGTGGGTGAGGTGCTGCGTTCCGGTTCTGATGCCGAAATCAAAGTTGGGAACGCGATGCCGCTTGCCAATATCCCTCCGGGTACGTTCGTGCATAACATTGAGATGCGGCCGGGCAAGGGTGGTCAGATGGCGCGAAGTGCTGGGGCATCGGTGCAGCTTATGGCTAAGGAGGGAAAGTTCGCTCAGTTGCGATTGCCTTCTGGTGAAATTCGTAACGTGCCGGCAGAGTGCTTTGCCACTATCGGCATGGTCAGCAACGCCGATCATGAAAATATAAGCGTCGGGAAAGCTGGTCGCTCGCGATGGCTTGGCATTCGACCACAATCGCGTGGAGTGGTAATGAACCCGGTCGATCATCCTCATGGTGGAGGTGAGGGGAAATCGCCACAGGGAAACCCGCATCCGGTGTCTCCCTGGGGATGGCACACGAAGGGGAAGAAGACGCGATGGAGAAAGAACCCGTCGAGCAAGTATATCGTCAAACGTCGGAAGTAATGCCGTTAACGTCAAGGAACTGAGATTATGAGTCGTTCATTGAAGAAGGGTCCGTTCGTAAGCCTCCGAGTACAGGAGCAGGTTGCGGCACTCAACAAATCAAATCAGAAGAAAGTCATCAAGACGTGGTCGCGAGCATCCACGATCACTCCTGAGTTTGTAGGACACACGTTCGCTGTCCACAACGGTAACAAATTCATTCCCGTCTATATCCACGAGGGTATGGTGGGGCACAAGCTGGGAGAGTTTGCACCGACACGGACATTCCGCGTGCACCCCGGCATCAAGAAGGAAGAAACCACAAGCGCTGCATAAGACAAAGAGTTTGTTAGGAAGAGACACATGGAAGCTCGCGCAATAAACAGATACATTGGCTCGTCGCCCCGCAAGATGCGGTTGGTGATTGATTTGATCCGCGGAAAGTCAGTCGATGCCGCGATTCACATTCTCCATTTTTCTCCAAAGCATGCCTCCAAGGTTGCAGAGAAGGTGCTGAGGTCAGCCGTTTCCAATTTGCAGAGCCAGGAAGACGGTGGTCGCCTCGGACCGGAAGACATGCTCGTGAAGACCGCATTTGTCGACGGGGGAATGACGATGAAGCGCATCAGTCCCGCCCCGATGGGACGAGCATTCAGGATCCGCAAGCGGTCCAACCATATCACGATTGTTGTGGCATCGAAAGCTACTGCTCCTGTTAAGAAGTCGGCAACGGCCACCAAGCCGGCTGCTAAGACAGAAATAAAAGCTCCAAAGCAAAAAGTGAAAGAAGCGGCAACAACGTCGTAATTGATTTTACCTTCGAGGAGGTTCATTGGGACAAAAAGTACATCCGGTCGGCTTACGCTTGGGCATCATTCGCTCGTGGGATTCGAACTGGTATGATGAGAAGTCGTTCGCGTCAAAGCTGAGCGAAGATATCACTGTTCGGGACTACGTGCGCAACAGGCTCAAGAAGGCGGGCATCTCCCGCATCCTTATCGAGCGGACACCAAAGCGGGCAGTCATCACAATTAACACTTCCCGTCCCGGTATCGTCATTGGTCGCAGTGGAAAGGAGATCTCCCAGCTCGAAGAAGAGCTTAAGAAAATCACCAACAAGGAAGTCAAGATTCTCATTAATGAAATCAAGCGTCCGGAACTCGACGCGTACCTTGTTGCCGAAAACGTCGCTCAACAGATTGAGGGGCGTATTGCGTTCCGCAGAGCGATGAAGAGCGGCATCACTGCTGCGATGAGGATGGGGGCCGAAGGTGTCCGCGTCATGACTTCCGGTCGGCTTGGTGGTGCAGAAATAGCACGACGCGAACAGTACAAGGAGGGGCGCATCCCGCTTCACACACTGCGTGCGGATATTGACTATGCAACAGCTACGGCGAGAACCGTCTACGGTGCCATCGGAGTGAAGGTGTGGATCTGCAAAGGCGAGGTGCTGGACGCCCAGGCGCATCAGCAAGCACCGGTCAGACACGGTCATAACGTTTGAAATTGTGGAGTAGCAGCACATGTTAATGCCCAAGAGAGTCAAGTACAGAAAAGCACAACGCGGTCGAATGCGCGGCAAGGCTAAGCGCGGTTCGGCGGTTGCATTCGGCGATTTCGGGTTGAAAGCGCTTGCCCCTGGCTGGATTACCCAGCGCCAGATTGAAGCATCACGTGTTAGTCTCACACGTATGATGAAACGTGAAGGCAAGGTCTGGATCAGGATTTTCCCTGACAAGCCGGTAACGAAGAAGCCTGCAGAAACGCGCATGGGAAAAGGGAAGGGAGCGCCTGAGTACTGGGTTGCGGTGGTTAAACCCGGTCGAATTCTGTTTGAAGTCGGTGGGACTTCAAAAGAAGTCGCAATCGAAGCCTTGACACTGGCCTCGCACAAGCTTCCCATCAAAACGAAGATCTCCGTGCGGCCAGACTACGAAGTCAGCCATTAATCTGGAATGTGAATTCAGTAGAGAGTTGAGTGTATGATCAAAATGTCTGAAATACGCGAACTGTCGGTTGAGGAGCTCAAGAGGCGTTTGAGCGATGAAGAAGAGGGCCTTGCCAATCTTCGGTTCCAGCTTTCAACAAGCCAGCTCGAGAGTCCGATCAAGGTACGGACTGTTCGTCGTGACATTGCCCGGATCAAGACCTTGATCAATCTGAAAGAAGCAAAGGCGCCAGTGCAACCAGCAACGACTGAGGTGAAGAAATCATGACCGATGCAGCCCAGAAGATCCAGCAGGTGGCGCGTACCGCGCATCGCAAAGTGCGTGTCGGAATGGTAGTGAGTAACAAGATGGAAAAGAGCATCGTCGTTTCCATCGAGCGACGCGTTCCGCATCCAATTTACAAGAAGTACTTCCGACGAACAACCAAGTTAATGGCCCACGACGAGCAACGAGAGGCCAGGATCGGTGATACCGTGAAAATCATGGAGACGCGGCCACTCAGCAAGCAGAAGCGATGGCGGCTGGTTGAGATTGTTGAAAAAGCCAAGTAAGAACACGGAGCGTGTGTTATGATTCAGGAAGAAACTAATCTCGTAGTTGCCGACAATTCAGGCGCAAAACGCGTCCGTTGCATTCGTGTGTTGGGTGGTTCTGACCGTCGGTATGCGGGGCTCGGTGATCTGGTAGTGGTTGCGGTGAAGTCGGCGATCCCCGGAGCAGGTGTGAAGAAGGGCGAGGTTGCAAGGGCTGTGATCGTACGAACCAAGAAGGAAACGCGGCGCAAGGATGGTTCCTTTATCCGCTTTGATGAGAATGCGGCTGTACTGATCAATGATCAGGGCGAGCCTCGGGGTACGCGTATCTTCGGCCCGGTGGCTCG
>DPLS01000395.1:6916-7079 GCA_003541875.1 Bacteroidota bacterium
CGTATCTTCGGCCCGGTGGCTCGGGAACTCCGCGAGCGTCAGTACATGAAGATTGTTTCTTTGGCACCCGAAGTATTATAGCGAAGGCAGAGAGATGAAGATCCACAAAAATGACATGGTGAGAGTGGTTGCCGGAAACGCACGAGGCAAGACCGGCAAAGTG
>DPLS01000395.1:7404-7571 GCA_003541875.1 Bacteroidota bacterium
CGGCCAAGCCAGAAAAACCCGCAGGGAGGAATTGTGCAGCGCGAGGCAAGCATTCATGTTTCGAACGTGATGCTTCTGGATCCGAAGACCAACGAACCGACGCGCGTCGGGAGCAAAGTCATCAAGGATGAAACGACCGGCAAAAAGAGACGGATGCGTGTAGCGAC
>DPLS01000094.1 GCA_003541875.1 Bacteroidota bacterium
GAGAGATTGTACTTCGTATCCTGATCGTTGGGGTTGAGCTTGAGAGACTCGATGTACGACTTCACTGCTTCCTGGTAGCGTTGCCCCTTCAAGAGTGCATTTCCCATGTTGTAGTAGGCATCCGCTTTCGTTTCCTTGCTTTCTGCTTTCATCAGGGCGTTTTCGTACGCCTTCATGGCTTCGTCGGCTTTGTCCTGCTTGTAAAGGGAATTCCCCAGATTGAAATGGCCCGGCACAAGGTCCTGCTCCTTCTCCAGCGCCTTGCGATAGCTGACTTCTGCATCGGTGTATTTCTGGTCTTTGTACTGACTATTTCCCTCGCGTACAAGCGACCGAACCGACTGGGACGCCGAGTCCAGCACTGAAACCAACATCAAGAAACCTATCACCCAAGTCCTATGTCCCATGATCACGCCTTCACCTCCGCCTCTTTCCGTAGTGGATTCCAGCGTGCAATCCATTTCACCTTCTTCTCCGAGATAAGCAACTCAAGCAACAGCAACGCAATGCCAACACCGAGAAAGTACTGGAACCGATCTTCGTAATCGGTGAACTGCTTCACACCAAATTCCCTTTTCTGCAATGCGTTGATAGTCTTGTAGATTTCGTTGAGCTCGTCCTGCGCGTTGGTACCACGGAAGTATTTCCCATTGCCCACAGTGGCAATCTTCTCTAGCGAAACCTCGTCCAGCTTCGTGACGACGATATTCCCTCCACGATCCCGCTTGAAATCCACCTGCTGACCCGAACCATTGTAGATCGGGATCGGCGTTCCTGCGGGCGAACCCATCCCGATCGTGTACAACAACACTCCTTGCTTTGCAACATCGGTTGCCGCTTCAAATGCATCTCCCTCGGTATTCTCGCCGTCCGTCACAATCACGATAACCTTCGTCGTGGTCTCCTTGAAATTGAACGACTCCATTGCGCGCTTGATTGCCGAGCCAATAGCTGTCCCAGGCACAGGAACGACATCAACATCGACAACATCCAGGAACAGGTTTGCCGCACTGTAGTCCGTTGTGAGCGGGAACTGCGTGTACGCTTCCCCGGCGAACACGATGAGGCCAAGTCTGTCTCCACCAAGACGGTCGATCAGATTTCGGATCTCAAGTTTCGCTTTCTCCAGGCGGTTCGGTTTAATGTCCTCAGCCTTCATGCTTAACGAGACATCAAGGGCGACAAAAAGGTCGACTCCCTCCTGTTTCACTTCCTGCAACCGTGTCCCGATCTGCGGATTGGCGAGGCCAAAGATGATGAATGCCAGGGCGACAAGCAATACCGAGAACTTGAGCAGCCTCTTTCGCTTGCTTGCTGACTCGGCAAGGCGTTCCAGGATCTGTTCCCCACCAAACCGTTGCAGCGCTCTCCTACGAGCACTGGCCGCAAGCCAGTACGCAATGGCGAGAGCCGGAAGGAGCCCAAGGAGGTAGATGTACTCAGGATGTGCGAACCGAATCATCTATGGAATCTTCCTCAGGATCGTGTTCGAGAGAATGAATTCGAGCAACAGCGCCGCCAGCCCAACAAACACCCAGCCATAAAACAACTCTGTATACGATCGGTACGCCTTCACTTCAATTTTGGTTTTCTCCATCTCATCAATCTCATCATAGATGGCCTTCAGGCTTCGATTGTTGGTTGCCCTGAAGTATTGTCCTTTGGTCATTTCAGCAATTTTCTGGAGCGTCTTTTCATCGACGTCGACTGGTATGTTCTGGTAGCGAATGCCGAACGGGGTTTGCACGGGGTACGGAGCTTCTCCAATCGTTCCGACACCGATTGTGTAGATTCGAATGTCAAATGTTTGTGCAATCTGGGCCGCTGTAATAGGGTCGATCTCACCTCTATTATTGACACCATCTGTTAGAAGAATCATCACTTTGCTTTTCGCGTGACTATCTTTCAGCCGGTTCACGCCTTGCGCAATGGCAAGCCCGATGGCTGTTCCATCCTCAACCATGCCAGATTTCACTTGCCGAATGAGCCCCTTCAGTACGCGATAATCTGTCGTCATGGGGCACTGCGTGAAACTCTGCCCTGAGAAAATCACAAGTCCGATCCTGTCGGTAGTGCGGCCGTCGATGAAATCCGACGCCACCTGTTTCGCCGCCTCAATCCGATTGGGCCTGAAGTCCTCCGCAAGCATGCTGCCGGAGATGTCCAACAACATCGCAATGTCTATCCCCTCTGTGTAGATGTTTTCACCCTGAGACGATGTCCGAGGCCGGGCAAATCCCACCACAAGCACCGCCAACATCAGCATACGTAGAATGAACGGAAGATGACGCAACCGTTCCTTCAACGTCGGCTGGATTGTCTTGAATGGAAGAAGTGTTGAATATCGTATCTCGCTTGTCGTTGTACGATGCCGCTTGATGTACCAGAAAACCAACAGTGGTACGATGAGCACACCGTACAGAAGCTCTGGATTTGCAAACGAGATATTAGGATTCCACATCAGCGGCCACCTTGGAAACTGTCTGCTCAACCGGCTTTGCTTCCACGAGCCTGGTTGTTTCAACAATATCGTACGCCATCATGAGACTCTCTTCATGCTCGGAGAGGCCGGGGAGATACTTTGCAAACTTCACGAGGTCCGAGAGCCGCAGGAGTGTCTCCATTTTGCTGGACACGACCGGCTTCAACTGAAGTCGTCTCACGCCATACATGATTTCGTCAGTTGTCTGCTCAAGCGCCATTAACTTGAATCGGTTCTCAATGTACCGTCGGAGTATCTCCGACACTTCTGAATAGTAGTGCTTGATGAAACCCTGTTGCCATAATCGCTTCTCTTTGAGCACCGCAAGTTCCTCAAGTGCGATGATATGCGCCGGGCGGGGTGGCGGCACATACACTTCACCAGTTATCTTCTGTTGCTTCTTCTTCCAGTAGCGATAACCGAAGTACGCAAGAGCAGCCACCAGCAGTACGATGCCGAGATAGAGTGCAATCTCTGCAAGAGTAATGGGAATAGTCAGCGGCGGTTTTACGTCTTTGTAGGCTTGACTAGTGTCCACGGCCAGTGTGTGGATAGTGAGGAGCAGAGGATTCGTAGCAGCACGACGCAGCGAGGTGTCGCCAGGAAGTGAATACAACACCTCAAGTGGCGGCAAGACCGCTGTGCCGGAATCGTACTTCGCGACCACCAGCGACGCCGAACTCGCCGCTTCACCATTCAGCGTGAACGGAGTACGGTCAAGGACCGAGAATCCTTCCAGCGAATCACCAACCGCCAGCTTCAACGTGGCACCCTTCGGGTGTATGACGTCGAGGTGGACGGTAATCGCGTCACCAACGAAGAAGTTGGTTGAATCCACCCTAGCGCGGGCGCTCACTTCCTGGCCGACCATCAGACAGGGAAGAAACATCACCAGAAGCACCAACAGTTGTAGGCGGAGACGGGCCCTCATCACAAACGACGCTCTCTCAAATGGAAGAAATCCACAATCGGCTTGATGTACGGACGGTCAACGCGGATGGGAATCGCGTCCACCTTGCTTCGGACAAACAGACTCTTGCGCTCAGCTTTTCGTTTCTGCCAATAGCGCTGGAACTCGGCCCGCACTTGCGGATTGCCGGTATCAACCCATCGCTCCTTCATTGTCTCTGCATCGCGGAGCTTCATTAATCCCACGTTTGGGAGTTCCTCCTCACGCGGATCGCTCAGCTCAACCGCAATGACATCATGCTTCCGACTGATGATGCGGAGGATGCGGTCGTAGCCATCATCGATGAAATCGGAAATGAGAAACGCGATCGTCCTCTTCTTGTTGACGTGGTTGAAGTACTCCAACGCAGACTTGATGTTCGTGCCCGACCCTTTCGGATCAAATGAAAGCAACTCACGGATGATGCGGAGGATATGGGCACGGCCCTTCTTCGGTGGAACAAACCTCTCGATGGAGTCAGTAAACAAAATGAGACCGACTTTGTCGTTGTTCTTGATCGCCGAGAAAGCAAGGACAGCACAAATCTCAGCCGCAATCTCATTCTTCAACTGCCTGGCGCTTCCAAAGTCACCCGAACGACTCAGATCCACAACAAGCATGACGGTAAGTTCACGCTCCTCTTCAAAAATCTTGACAAACGGATGATTGAAGCGGGCCGAGACATTCCAGTCAATGCTTCGAATGTCGTCACCGTACTGGTACTCGCGGACCTCGGAGAATTCCATGCCTCTCCCTTTGAATACGCTATGGTATTCGCCGGAGAAGATCTGGTTCACGACCCCGCGGGTCTTGATCTCAACCTGTCTGACTTTTTTGAGAAGCTCTCTGGTTTCCATGGCCAAGCTATGTAAACCCCACACTTACTCTCCTCTCAAATGAGGGGAGGCGCGGAGGGGTTATGGCACTTCAATCTTGTTCAGTACTTCTTGCACAATCTGCTCGGATGTCACCTCTTCAGCTTCTGCTTCGTAGGTCACCGCCACGCGATGGCGCAGCACATCCATACTGATCGCCCGCACATCCTCCGGAATGACGTAGCCCCTTCGCTTGATGAACGCGTATGCTTTGGCGCCAAGGGCGAGGTAGATCGTCGCACGAGGCGAAGCACCGTAGCTAATGAGCGACGTAAGCTTTTCGAGGCCATAGTCCTTCGGTTGGCGCGTTGCAAACACGATATCGAGGATGTACTTCTCAATCTTCTCGTCCATGTAGATCTCATTCACGACCGCCCGCGCTTTCGTGATATCGGTAGTAGAGACAACGCTGTTGGGAGTTATAGACTGGATATTCACGTTCGACCTCATGATAAGGAGTTCCTCATCCTTCAGCGGATACGTGATCTTGACTTTCAACATGAACCGGTCTACTTGTGCCTCAGGAAGTGGATATGTGCCTTCCTGTTCGATAGGGTTCTGGGTTGCAAGGACCAGAAACGGTTCTGGCAGCTTGAATGTTTGTTCACCGATTGTTACTTGCCGTTCCTGCATTGCCTCAAGCAATGCGCTTTGCACTTTCGCTGGGGATCGGTTAATTTCGTCGGCAAGGATGAAGTTGGCAAAAACCGGACCTTTCTTCACCTGGAACGTCCCGTCCTTCGGGTTGTACACCATCGTTCCAACCAGGTCGGCGGGAAGTAGATCGGGCGTAAACTGAATGCGCTGAAATCTTGCCTGCACCGCAGCTGCAAGGGTCTTGATGGAGAGAGTCTTTGCCAGTCCCGGCACGCCCTCAAGCAGGACGTGACCATTGGCGAGCAAACCAACCATCAACCGCTCGACAAGGTACTTCTGGCCGATGATGACCTTCCCGATCTCCATTTGAAGCAGATCGATGAACGCACTCTCACGCTGTATCTTTTCGTTTATGGCTTTAATATA
>DPLS01000016.1 GCA_003541875.1 Bacteroidota bacterium
AAAGTTGCGTGCACGATCTGAGTCGAGGATCTCATCATTGAGAACAATCGTGATGCGCTTCTGGTGTGCAAAAGGGGAAAGTCTCAAGATGTGAAAGAAGTTTCTGACTACCTCAAACGAAAACAGATGAACGAGTATCTGTAACTGATGTTACGGCAGCCCTTTTTCGTTGGTGTCTGCATTTCATGTATCTTCATGCTCACGGGATGTGGCGCGTCAGTTCCTCGGTTCACATCCAGGGAGACAGGAACAAAAGTCATTTCGTCACTTTCAGAGCATCAGCTGACTGGCACAGCCTCGTACTACGCCGACGAATTTCACGGCCGGAAGACTTCGAACGGGGAAGTATATGACATGCATGGCCTCACTGCGGCTCACAAGACCCTGCCGTTTAACACAAAAGTGAAGGTTGTGAATCTGGAGAACGGACTGAGTGTCGTCGTTCGCGTGAACGATCGGGGACCATTCAAGGATGAACGAGTCATCGATCTCTCGCTTGAAGCCGCAAAGCAACTTGGTCTGATAGCACATGGGACGGCGTCGGTAAGGATTGAGATACTGGATTTGGGTTCAGACAAACGTTAGTCAATCCAATGGGAAAACACCTCATAAGTGAAAAGACAGTCAGAGAGTCAATAGAAATGGGCTCAAAAACTCTTGAGGTGCCCAAGGGTGCGATTGTTACACCGTTGGCGGCTGAACTTGCTTCATCGGAAGGGATCACGCTAGTTGATGCTCAAGGATCGAATAAGACAGCACCGAACAATCCCTCCAGTCAGGAAGCTCTCCCAACTCTTTCCAGCAAGCCAGAATTGAAGGACAAGGTTGTTGCAGTTGGCAGCGACCATGGCGGTTTCGAGCTCAAAGAGTTCCTGAAGAAGTACGCCCAAAGCTTGGGCTACGAACTATTGGATGTCGGAACTACCTCTGAAGATCCATGTGACTACCCGGATTTCGCGTATGCGGTTGCCATTGCGGTAGCCCAAGGCAAAGCATGGCGCGGGGTCATGATTGATGGAGCCGGTATTGGGTCATGCGTTGTTGCGAACAAGGTTCCAGGCGTTCGTGCAGCTTGCTGCCACAATGAGTTCGTGGCTCGAAACGCCCGGGAACACAATGACACCAATGTTTTAACGCTCGGAAGCAAGGTTGTGGGGAGTGAGGTCTGCAAAGGAATCATGAAAACATGGCTGGAAACAGCCTTTGCTGGTGGACGTCATAGGCAACGCGTCGACAAGATTGTTGAAGTCGAACAGAAGTTCCTCAAATAAGCCCCAGAAGCCCAGCCACAACTGCCAACCCGCAAGCCTCTCCGTCGCATTGTGACCTATCCCGCATTCTGAATAATGTCCTTGACATTTAAGGGACTTAACCTTATCTTTGTACAAGTTCTTTCTAAGACCTATATATGTCTTGGAAAATGAACAGGTTGAGTAATTAGTCAGTTCTTCTTGAAGTAGTGCTCCAAGTGATTGTAGAATCCAATGAGAAGTGCTGAACGGGATGTTCAATAGATTGGAGGAAATCTGAGGTTGGCTTCTACCAATTGGCAAGACCCTCGGTATTTGGTTCTCGTCTTCTGCATTGTTGTGCTTCTGGGTGGGTGTAGCCCTGTGAGCGAAAGTCTTGTGAAAAAGGCTCAACTCAATCAGAATTCGCAAAGTTCCGTCGTGACTACGCCCTCTGTATTGTCCTCCCTGCCTGAGGCAGCCTCCGGATCTGACCGTTTGATGATTCAAAGCTATGGTGGTGTGGTAAGAAAGTACTCCCACCAGTATGGGCTGGACTGGCGTCTCGTGTTAGCCGTTATGAAAGCGGAATCCAGATTCTCTCAGAATGCAGAGAGTGGAAAAGGTGCGTCTGGACTTATGCAGATTATGCCTTTGACGAGTGATGAGGTGGGGAGAGTATTGGATATCGAAGACATGGCCCACCCAATGAACAACATTCATGGTGGGGTATACTATCTCCGAAAGCTCTATAATCTGTTCGATGGTAGTGAAGAGCAGGATAGGATCAGACTGACCCTGGCTGCATACAATGCTGGTGTAGGAAGAATCTACGATGCGCAGGTGCTCGCAGCATATTTGAATGATAATCCTAGAAAGTGGGAATCCATCAAAGAGGCTCTGCCGCTGCTCTCCAAACGGTACTACACACTCCATAGGAACGTCTGGGATCAGGATAGGCCCAAAATTGCTGGATGGTTCGGTAGTTCGAAGGAGACGATCGCTTACGTGGATCGTGTGATGGAGTACTATCAGGAGTACAAGAGTATACAGGGTTGAGGAAGCCCAAACTGTGGAAAGCGCCCGGCGAGCCTAACTCGTCGGGCGCTGTTTTTTTGGCATACTGGGGCAATAATCACGTGAGGAGGATGGCGCAAGCGACTACGGTAGTCCATATTCCGTCTTTGTGTCCCTCTGCAGATTGAGTGACGTTGTATGTCTTGACAATCTTCCCGCTCATCTTGTAGAGTTTCTCACGCTCATCCCATCCGGTGGTTGCATCAAATTCCACCCCCAACGTTGTCGCCAGCATTGTAGCAGCGAGGTCTTCAGCGTACTCACCAGCTTTCTCGTCAGTTTCTCCGAATGGGTGGTGTTCTGACAAGTAGCCGTACTGGGTAGTGTCCGCCGGGGTTGCCACTCCGATCGATGCGGCTATGAGCCGGTTAGGCTCGTTGGTGGCGTTTCTTGCCATCACGGCAAACGTAATCTGTCCGGGCTGAAGGAGCTTCAAACCATCTTCGGGTGGTATGCGCTTGCATCCAGGTGGGTAGATGCTGGATACGGTCACGAGGTTACATTTCTCAATCTTCGCGTCACGAAGTGCAAGTTCGAAGGATTGCAAGTAGTCCTTATGACGGCCTACCCCTTTAGTAAAGAACATCTTTGTTGGGACGTACAATTTCTCCTCTCCTGTGATTTTAGTGAGTGCTTGCCTGGGCTCTTATTACTCTTAGGAATCGCCTTTTTCCAACCTTCACGATGACGCCTTCTCTGATTTGCACCAGAGCATTGTAATCCGATATTCGCTGACCGTCAACTGTGACGCCGCCCTGCTCAATCATCCTTCGCCCTTCACCGTTAGACCCGACGAGCTTTGTTTCGGTGAGCAGTCGAACAATGTTAACACCGTCATCGTCGAGCGTGATCGAGCACTCAGGTATCTCGTCGGGCAGATCTTTCTTCACGAAGACGCGGTCAAACTCCTCTTCTGCACCGCGCGCAGCGTCCTCATCGTGGTAAAGTGCGACGAGTGTTCGCGCAAGTTCTCGCTTGACATCGCGAGGGTTTGACATCTTGTCATCGAGACGACCCTTGACCTTGGCAAGTTCATCCAAAGGAACGCTGGTGGCCAACACAAAGTAATCGTAGATCAGGTTGTCGGGGATCGAAAGAGTTTTCCCATAAATCTGCCTGGGCGATTCACTGATGCCGATGTAGTTGTCGAGTGATTTGCTCATCTTATCAACGCCATCTGTGCCTACCAGAATGGGCATCGTAATTGCCACCTGGGGCTCCAAGCCGTATTCACGTTGGATATCTCTTCCCACAAGCAGATTGAACTTCTGGTCTGTTCCACCTAGTTCGACGTCGGCGTTGATTGCGACCGAATCCATTGCCTGTGCAAGCGGGTACATCATCTCGTGGATGCTGATCGGCTCACCGGCCTCGTAACGCTTTTCAAAATCATCCCGCTCAAGCATGCGCGCAACTGTGTACCGGCTCCCGAGCATGATCACATCCGCAAAACTCATCTTGCTGAGCCATTCAGAGTTGTACAGCATCTGAATCTTCTTCGTGGAGAGGATCTTCGTTGCCTGTTCAAAATACGTCTGACCGTTCTTGCGTGTCTCTTCGAGAGTCAAAGGTGGTCGTGTCTTGCTGCGACCGGACGGGTCGCCGATCATTCCGGTGAAATCGCCGACGATGAGAATTGCCTGGTGTCCAAGATCTTGAAACTGCCGAAGCTTCCGGAGGACAACAGAGTGTCCCAAATGCAAGTCTGGTCTGCTCGGGTCGCACCCAAGCTTCACGTTGAGAGGCCTCTTCGTCTGGAGAGATTTCTCGATTTTCTTGACGAGGACTTCCTCTGGAATGATCTCCGAGACTCCTCGCCGGATCAGGTCTAACTGCTCGTTGAGTGGGGGGAACAAAGTTGGGTTATCGCCTTAGTCGTTGTCTTATGCTTCGCTCGGCATCCCGCTTCGCAATGTCCTCGCGCCTGTCATATTCTCTTTTCCCGCGGGCTAGGCCAAGGAGAATCTTGGCAATGTTGTGAGTGAAATATACTTTCAGTGGCACCAAAGTCAAACCCTTCGAAGACAGCTTTCCGTGAAGTTTGAGAAGCTCCTTCTTGTGAAGGAGAAGCTTGCGACTTCTTATTGGGTCAACGTTCGCATAGCTTCCATGAGAGTATGGGGAGATATGCATTCCCAGCAGCCAGAGCTCCCCGTTCTTCAACATCGCATAGCTGTCAGAAAGATTGGAGTTCCCTTGCCTCAGCGATTTGACTTCGGTTCCTGTGAGGACTATCCCCGCTTCGTAGGTATCAAGTATCTCGTAGTCGTGTCGGGCTTTGCGGTTAGTGGTGACGACCTTCTCTTCAACTAGCTCCCGATCTGTCATCTCCTGATCACTTCACTAAAAATTTCGTGCTTAGTATAGCTAAATTGAAAAGCAAAATCAATCCGATTCTCATTCTGCAAACGGATTTCACCTCATGCACGGCCCAAAAGGCTTGGTTGACTTTCAGAGCATGTTTGAGTATATTTTCCACACTTTCCATCTACAAACTACTTCCAGAAGGGAATTCCACTTCCCTTTTTTGTTGTTCTCTATGAGGAATCCATGGCAGAAAAATCGTTCGACGTGGTTGTCTTAGGCGGTGGTCCAGGGGGCTATACCGCTGCCATCCGCGCTGCCCAGCTTGGAATGAAGACTGGAATCATCGAGCGGGATCGATTAGGAGGAGTCTGTCTGAATTGGGGCTGCATCCCCACAAAGGCCCTTCTCAAGAATGCCGAAGTTCTCCAAACCTTCAGAAGAGGTGAGGAATGGGGTATTTCGTATGACAACCTCAAAGTGGACTTCGGCAAAATCATCAAGCGCAGTCGGGTCGTTTCTGAAAAGATTGTGAAGGGTGTTGAGTACCTGATGCGCAAGAACAAGATTGAACACATCCCTGGCTATGGTGTGCTACTCGGAAACGGCGCAATCGAGATCAGGGCGGAGGGCAAACCTGATGAGAAGGTAACTGCAAAGCACATCGTTGTGGCTACGGGAGCGAGACCGCGGACGATTCCGGGTGTGCCGATTGACCGAAAGCGGGTCATCTCAAGCACAGAGGCAATGAGCCTGACGGATCAGCCAAAGTCGATGATCGTGATCGGCGCGGGTGCAATCGGGATTGAGTTTGCATACTTCTACAATGCTGTCGGAACAAAGGTGACCGTGGTTGAGATGATGCCCTCTATCCTGCCGGTCGAAGATGCCGAACTGACGAAGATGATGGAGGCCAGTCTCAAGAAGCAGGGGATCGAAATCCTGACTCAAGCGAAAGTAGAAAGCGTCAACCCGGGGTCGAACGACGTTACAGTTACCGTGACAGCTGCAGATGGAAAGAAGGAGTTGAAAGGTGACGTTGCTCTTATGGCAATTGGAGTGCAGGGCAATGTTGAGAACTTCGGACTTGAGAAGCTTGGAGTGACTGTGGAACGCGGCCACGTCAGAGTTGATTCTGATTACAGGACGAACATTCCGGGCGTGTACGCAATCGGTGATGTGATTGGGCCGCCGTGGCTGGCGCACGTCGCTTCGGCTGAGGGCGTCCACTGCATCGAAGCGATTGCCGGCAAGAAGCCTGCTGCAATCGATTACTCTTCAATCCCCGGTTGCACGTATTGTCAGCCCCAAATTGCGAGTGTCGGACTCACGGAGGAAAAAGCGAAAGCAGAGGGATATGAACTGAAGATTGGCCGCTTCCCGTTCCGTCCCCTTGGCAAAGCTGTGGCCATTGGTGAAGCAGAGGGCATGGTGAAGCTAATCTTCGATGCGAAGTATGGAGAGCTTCTTGGTGCGCACATCATGGGCGCTGAGGCAACGGAGATGATTCATGAGCTTGTGATGGCGAAGAAGCTGGAGACCACCGGCAAGGAGATTTTCCACACTATCCACGCGCACCCGACGCTCAGCGAAGCGGTCATGGAAGCCGCGGCTGCGGCATATGGCGAAGCCATCAACATCTAGAGGGTGCCGTGAACACGATTCGAGCCATCAACCTCGGCCGTACGGACTACAAGGAGTGCTGGGACCTGCAACAGCGATTGCTTGAGCAACGCATCGCAGGTGAAGTTGAAGATCTGCTTTTGCTCACCCAGCACAATCATGTCTACACAATTGGGAAAAGTGGAGACGACAATCATCTTCTTGCCAGCAAAGATGAGCTGAAGTCGAGAGGAGTTGCAGTCTACCACAATGATCGCGGCGGCGACATCACGTATCATGGCCCCGGTCAGTTGGTCGGGTATCCGATTCTTGATCTCAATAACTACTACCTGGATCTACATCGGTATCTGAGAGACATTGAGGAAGTCATTATCCGAACGCTCGTATCCTATGGCGTGAAAGGCGTGCGAGATCCCAAGCATACCGGCGTGTGGGTTGGGAATGACAAGATTTGTGCAATTGGCGTCAAGACGAGTCGTTGGGTGACAATGCACGGATTCGCGCTCAACGTCAATACCGATCTCACTTACTTCAGCCAGATCGTTCCTTGCGGGATTTCCGGGAAGGGTGTGACTTCGCTGGCACTCGTAGTTGGACATGAGATTGATATGAACGAGGTCTCTCTCAGACTCGCCGAGAGCTTCGGCGAGGTCTTCAATGCTGTGGTGAGTTCTTCTGATCAAGAAGCAGCCCGTATTCGGACTTCTGTCCAAGCCGAAGTGATAGCTTAGTCCATCAGTCCACACCGAAACGAGGGGTCAACATTGGCGACATATAAGGCACCAAAACCAATGGCAGCCGTGAAGGAATCGGGTATTGGGTCTTCCTCTCATGTGGACGGCAATGTAATGGCAAAGCTGTCGAAGGACCAGCTCGTCAACTCTTACAGGAACTGTGTTGCCGCGCGGCTCATCGACCAGAAGATTCTTATTCTCCTGAAGCAAGGGAAGTGCTTCTTCCACATAGGTGGATCGGGTCATGAGGTCGCCCAGACCGCAATGGCGCTCGCCATGAAGCCCGGCTACGACTGGGCGTATCCGTACTATCGCGATCTTGCTTTCTCAATCCAATTCGGTTGCACGATTGAAGAGATCATGCTTGAGGCGCTCCACCGCAAGGGCGGTCCGAGTAGCAATGGTTACGCCATGCCCTTCCACTACGGACACAAGAAGTGGCGGATCGTCTCGCAATCGAGTCCGACAGGCACTCAGTACCTCCAGGCGGTAGGCACTGCGATGGGTGCTGTGAAGGCGGGCAAGGATGAAATTGTCTATGTTTCGTCCGGCGAGGGCGCCACAAGTGAAGGAGAATTCCACGAGGCGGTCAATTGGGCGGCACGCGGACGATTTCCGGTTATCTTTCTTATTCAGAACAACAAGTACGCAATTTCTGTCCCCGTGCAAGATCAAGTAGCTGGTGAGTCTGTATACGGCATCGTGAAAGGTTATGAGGGGCTGAGTCGGTACAGAGTGGACGGCTGCGACTTCAAGGTAATGTTTGACGTTGCTGCTGCTGCAGTTGCCAGAGCCCGGCGCGGAGATGGACCGAGTTTGATTGAAGCCGACACCGTTCGATTGCTGCCGCACTCATCCTCTGATGATCAGCGCAAGTATCGGGACCCGAAAGAGATGGAAGAAGACTTAAAGAAGGATCCAATTCCCCGGTTCGAGACGTTTCTTGCTTCACAGGGGATTCTGAAAGCAAGCGACTTCGTCCGGCTCAAAGAAGAGATTCAGGAACGGATCAACAATGCAGTTGATGCTGCAGAGGCCACCCCGTTGCCGGAGGTGAGTGAACTGGAGAAGTACGTGTACTCTCCGAAAACCGTTGTGCCCAAATCTGGATTTGTGGAGCCAGAGCATACTGGCAAGAAAATCGTCATGGTGGACGCGATAAACCATGCTCTTGCTGAAGAACTGGAGTTCAACAAGAACATGGTGATCTACGGGGAGGATGTTGCGGGGAACAAGGGGGGCGTCTTCACTGCGACGAGGGGATTAACTGCGAAGTTCAGCGAATCGAGAGTCTTTAACTCCCCTCTGGCGGAAGCAAGCATCGTTGGGACAGCATTTGGCCTGGCAGTGCGTGGCGACTTCAAGCCGAATGTTGAGATTCAGTTTGGCGACTATATCTGGCCGGCATTCATGCAGATTCGGGATGAAGTCGCGATGCTGCGCTTTCGGTCGTACAATCAGTGGTCATGTCCGATGGTGATCCGGGTTGCAGTTGGCGGCTATATCCATGGTGGGTTGTACCACAGCCAGTCAATCGACGGGTTCTTCACGCACATTCCCGGGGTTCGGGTTGTCTACCCATCGAATGCCGCGGATGCAAAAGGGCTGCTCAAGACAGCTTGCCGCGAGGAAGATCCTGTGTTGTTCCTCGAGCACAAAGGTCTCTACCGACAGTCGTTTGCTTCAAGCCCCGAGCCTGATGCGAACTATCTTGTCCCATTTGGCCTTGCCAAGATCAAGAGAGCCGGCGAGGACATTACGGTGATTACGTGGGGCATGCTCGTGCAGCGGTGCGTCGAGGCGGCCTCAAGGATTGAAGAGAAGTTTGGAACAACCGTAGAGGTGATTGATCTGCGAACACTGAATCCCTTGGACAA
>DPLS01000201.1:0-655 GCA_003541875.1 Bacteroidota bacterium
GGCAGGCCGACACGCTGACCGAGGACCTGGACCTTAGCTATCGCGCCCAATTGAGGGGATGGAAGTTCAAATACTTGAACAACGTGACGTCTCCAGCCGAGCTCCCGTCTGAAATCAACGCCTTGAAGTCGCAGCAGTTCCGCTGGACAAAAGGAGCAATTGAGACAGCCCGGAAGATGCTGCCGGTTGTGTGGAGGTCTGAGATTCCCCTGAAGATCAAAATTCATGCAACATTCCATCTCACCAACAATCTTGTTTTCCCATTCATTCTTTTGGCTGGCATACTCAACGTGCCGCTTGTGTTCATTAAACACACGGGCCTGTACAACGACTATTTCGATTTCATGTCCATATTTGTGTTTGCATTCATAGGGTCATTCCTGTTCTATATGTTTTCTCAGCGCGATATCTACACAGATTGGCAACGGCGGCTCTTTCTGTTTCCGATTTTTATGGCGGGGAGCATGGGATTTGCGGTAAACAATAGCAAAGCCGTGATTGAAGGACTGTTCAAGAAGAAGAGCGAATTTGTTCGGACCCCGAAATACAGTATTCAAGACAGAAAGGACTCTTGGAAAGATAAGAAGTATGTCCCGATCAGTATCAGCACTACGGTTGCTGTGGAGAGCCTGCTTGCCGTGTATTGTTTCTTTGG
>DPLS01000201.1:913-4212 GCA_003541875.1 Bacteroidota bacterium
GTTGCATCTTCGATTTATTTTTTGGAGATTGCGGCCGTGCCGTTCCAACTGCTTTTCTTTCTCGGATTTGCCTTTGTCTCGGTCATGTCCATCAAGCACGCCCGGTTGGCGCGCAGAATGGATGCCGCATAGTTAACGACGAGCAACGCATGTATAGCAACAAGGATTCCGCAATGCACCTTCCTTCTCTGGAAGCGCGATTGGCTTCCAACGTGAAGTCGCCGTCGTTTGCCCGCCTTGCTTCCTATTACCTGAAGGAAGGGCAGCACCAAAAAGCGGTTGATATCTGCCTGGAGGGGTTGAAGCACTTCCCCAACTATGGAACGGCCCACCTTGTGCTCGGGAAGTGTTACGAGGCCCTGGGCCGCAACATTGAAGCGATGTTGGAGTATCGAAGAGTCCTCAGGTCAATGCCGGACAATCCGACGGTTCAAGGACTTCTTACACAAGCCGAGCAACGGGAACAGGATGCGTTCCGCGCGTTCTCAGAGGAGCGGTCGCGCAAGCTCAGGGAGCGAAATGAAACAGTTAGCTTTGAGAAATATGTTGGGGGAGGCGTTGAGAAAAAGGAATCGACAGCAGACTTCCTCTTAAGACGACTTCAGGACGTGAAGAAGAGCGTTCCACAAACCGCAACGGAAAACAGTGGGTCAGAGGAACCGGTGACCCGCCCCATGTCTCCCAGCAAGATCGTGACGGCAACTCTGGCCGAGATTTATGCGACACAGGGAGAGTACAAGGAAGCCATTGAAGCATACAGAAAGCTGGTGAACCAACGGCCGATTGAAGCAGAGCGATACGCCAAAAGGATTGCCCAACTCGAGGAGCTTAGCAGGCTGCAGCACGCCGAGCAACATGGATGAGGGACGGCAATGCGTTCAAACAGAAAAGCCTCTCAATGAGAGGCTTTTTTTGTTGTCTCGCGTTCGAGTCTTGGCTCTGTCACTTCAGCTTGTTGACGAATCTCGTCAGACTTGACTTATTGTTTGCCGCTTTGTTCTTGTGGATAATACCCTTGGCGGCGAGCTGGTCGAGCAACTTCGCGGTCTTGTGCAATTCGACAAGACCCTTTTCCTTCTCGGTCGTCGAACGTACGCGTTTGATTGCTGAACGCATCTTTGACTTCCATTCCTTATTCCGCACTGCTCTGCGTTTCGAGATCCGGGCCCTTTTCTCTGCCGACTTGTGTTGTGCCATTCAGCGATTCCTATCCTATACTGACAAAAGTTTCATACATCCTTACTCAAATTATCAAAAAAGGGAATGAAAGTCAATCGGCGTCTCCTTGCTCTCTCATGGTGTTCATCCGTGGTGCAAGCCATTCTGTTCATTTCCAAGGCACGTTTCCCTTGCTACTGGTAGTCCTTTTCTGTAATATTTTGTCCGGAACAGCATCCATGAGCAACGACCTCCTTCCGATACATGCCTAGATCGTCAAGGCCACATAACCCCGCGGCCCCGCCAACCGTTGACCCCAAAGAACAGCGGAGGATCGATTCTCGAGCAGAAGACTCTCATCTCATCCAGAAAGCATTGGCCGGGAATGATCAGGCATACAAGAAACTGATGTACAAATACCACGATGCCATCTTCAATTTCATCTATAGAATGGTTCATGACCGACAACAAGTGGAAGACCTGACGCAGGAAGCGTTCATCAAAGCATTTTCTTCGCTGAAGAATTTCAACGATGAATATGCCTTCTCTACGTGGCTGTATAAAATTGCCACCAACAACAGCATCGACTTTATCAGGAAGCGAAAGCTGCAGATGTATTCCATTGATAAACCCATCGAGTCGAAAGACAGCGACTACACCTTCGAACTGCCCGACGACTCATATGAAGCCGACAAGGATCTCATCAGCGACCAGAGAACCAAACTGCTGAATGCCGCAATCGCCAGGCTTCCGGAAAAGTACCAAAAGGTCATCCGACTGCGGCACGTTGAGGAAAAGAGCTATGAGGAGATCGCCGAGATCCTCAACCTGCCTATTGGCACCGTGAAAGCGCATATTTTTCGTGCCCGCGAGGTGCTCTATAGGGCACTTAGAGATAAGATTCGAAACTATTGAATGAAACAGAAATGGTTGGAGAGCCGTACTAAGATGTGAGATTTGGAGTCAGATGTGAAGAAGCCCTGGATAATATTGACCGCTCCTGCCGCCCTTATTGTGGCGGTGGTCGCCCTGGCTGTTGGATTGGAGATGGAGTTTGAGACGCCCTCCAAGGAAATTGGCAGGACCACCGAAAAGGAGCTCAAGGTGGTTCTCAGCTCCTCCTTTGGAAGTCTCTATGTGTCGAAAGGTGAACCCGAAAAGATCCTTGTTGCTGATGCGGTTGAAAAGAAATCTGCCGATGCGAAGATGGATATTCACTACGATATACGTAATCGGGTGGGCTATATGGATGTGACGCTGGGTGAGACCCGGGAAGACCGTGATCGACGGAAGGGTTCGTTCAAACTTGGGGACTTCAAAGGCGGGAAATGGTACCTCCGTTTCAGCGATATTATCCCCATCTCGTTTGACGTGGAGCTTGGTGTTGGCAATGGCGACTTTGATCTCTCTGGACTCCAAGTGAAAGACTTCACCCTTTCAACCGGAGCGAGCGACGTGAGTCTTTCGTTCGACGAACCCAACAAGACGTCCATTGATAATCTCAGCATTGAATCTGGCGTGAGCAAATTTCATGGACGGAACCTCGGCAACGCCAACTTCAAGCGATTGAAGTTTCAGGGAGGTGTAGGTGCATATACGCTGGACTTTGGCGGGGACATCACGAACGAGGTGGATGTAGACATTGATATTGGACTGGGGATGCTCACTATTATTGTTCCCCCGGAAGTCGGAGCCAAGTTGTTCTGCGAGAAGAACTGGGTCTCTAGGCTGGATTATGATAGAGACTTCCACCCAGTCTCAGACAATGAATACGAAACCGAGAATTTCGATCAAGCGGAAGGAAGAATGAATATCCGGATCGATTCCGGATTGGGGAGTATCAAAGTGCGTCGGCATTAAGAGTCATCTGGCATCCTATGATGCTCAACGAAAGAGGCAACAGGAGGGTCGCTCTCGTTGCCTCTTTCATTTTGTGGTTCTTATCGGCCCCACAGCGAGAACGGGGACCAGACATAGACCGCGGCATATTCCTTGTTCTTGATCATGTCAAGCAGAGCCTGCCTGTAAGCGTCTTCTGTGGTTCTTCCTGCAAGCAGTGTTGTATAGAAGATCTCGCCGAACATTTTCTTTGCCTTCCTTGACGACGGGTAGTTGTTTACAATAACCGACGAACTACCATT
>DPLS01000201.1:4514-11475 GCA_003541875.1 Bacteroidota bacterium
TGAGAGATGACGGTCGTCGGAAATGCAGGTGTTGTCAGCAATTCTCCCCACCGCATCTCCTTTGTCAGGTCACGGGCTTTGGGGTCAGAGAGGAGAACGCATGCGTTCCCCGGGGAGCGTGCAGAGTATCGCAAGTCGAGTGCAAGATGAAGAAGATCTCCGTGTTCCCGTTGCAAGGTCCCTGGCGATGCCTGCAGTCCAAAGTAGAGTCGTGCATCCTTGTAGAATGCGCGGATATCGCGAAGCTCATACTCAACATCCCATGACGTTGTGCCGGGATGCCCGAGCCCCACCACGTCGCGAACAGGCGCCGTGGGTGCTTTGTGAATGCTCAATGTTGCACAAGACGGAAGGTATGTAACCCCGAACTGTTCGATGCAGTAGGGGGGAAATGAGCTGCCCCTGCGAAGGGCATGAATTGGTACCCACAGGTTGCCATGGCTGGGGACAACAAGCACGTTGGTTGCGCCCTGAAGAACCGACTCCACGGGTCGTACGAGCGCCGCATACAGTTGTGTTGACAGATCCTGCATATGTTGCTCAAGCGGAAGCCGCTGGATTCCGGGCGAATCCACCAAAGCCTCAAGCTGACGAACGGTTTTGCCATAGTCGGAAACAGTGTTCCTGAAACGTTCTCTCCCAACAGCAGCAAGCTGGAGAGTGGCTCTTGCATTCGTTATTGCATACGAGTATACCGACCGGTTGGTGGGGATGTTCCGCAACAGAACGGTTCCCGGTGGGAGCTGGCTTTGCACATCCACAATTGATATACCATTGAACATGATGGCCGGCTCCAGGGAAGGATCTGCCTTCATGATTGCAGCGCCAAGTTCTTCGCATCCGCTCTCCGCCTTCTTCAGCAGCGCCACGATTCCCTCGCTCAGCATCCTATTCTCTGGTCCATTTGTCAGGACATTCGCCAGTTGTCGCTCCGCGCCGACTCGCGATCCCCTGAGATGCTCAAGTTTCAAAAGGAGAGTGTTCACCAGATCATTTCTGGTTTTCAACTCAAGAGCAAAAAGATTCCGTTGGAGTGAGCATTGAATATCTCTCTCCGCGTACCAAAAGGCTTCATCAGTGTGCCCAATCTGCAGGAGATGCTCTACCAGAAGATCGTGGTACGAAAGATCGAGCAACATCACCTCCTCACACTCAGCAAAAATATTCTCGGCTCGTCCCGCGCAGTGCTCGTTCTCTTCAACTGCTTTCTTGAGGTACCCCGTTGCCTCGTTTGGGTGGTTGGCTCGCTGGCTGGCAATGCCTAGACTTGCATTGGCAAAGGCAATACCAGGTCCGTAGTTGGCGGAGGCAAAGAGGTCAATGGCACTCTGCATATTTTTGAATGCTCCATCCAGATCACCAAGGCCGAGAGCACAGTGACCTAGTTGGATGAAGAGGTAACCTTCGGCCAGTCTGTTCTTCTGGTTAATCGCGGAGCCAAGTGCGGCACGACAAAACCTTTCGGCTTCAAGGCATTGATGGTTTTTCAGGTAGATGTTGCCCACGCGGAGGAGCATCTCTAGCCTGATTTTCTGTGCGCCCGTGGTGTGGTCGGCGCGTGTGAGAGCATCGGTATACGTTTCAAAGGATTGTTGGATATTGCCTGCCTTGGCATACGTTGACGCAAGTGTCGAGAGGATGTTGATGACGAGAAGCGAATCCTTTGCCTGGTTAGCGAGCGTAAGGCTTCGCAGCAACGGGTCTGTCGCCTGCTGGTATTCTTGGCGCCAGATGAAGGAAAGCGCGGATTCGAGATGGGCTTTTGCCTCCATCCGTTGGTTGCCCGACTCACCGTATAGTCTCAGGAGATTGTTGGTGGCCTGCGCGTGTTCCTCGATCTTATCGAGTGCCCGGCATGTGGGGAGCATCGCAAACTGAAATTCCCCGATGCCATCAGCATCTTTAAAGACGGTTGAAAGCCGGAGGGCTTCAGCGTACATTTCGTAGGCAATACGCTCCTCGCCCATTTGCCGGTGAAGAGATGCAACCTCCAGCAATAATGTCCGTGCATTCCTTCGGTCGGTGAGCGACTTGTATTGTTCGATTCCCCTGGTGAAATAGCCAAGCGCACTGTCAAACTCTGCCGAGAGTGCGCAGGCGTGTCCGAGCAGGCTGTACTCCTCAGCTAACTGCTGTGTGCGATTGAGTTTCAGATCAAGAGAGAGGGCTGAAAGGAGAGAAGTTCGCCCCGCCCGGTAGTCCCCTCCGTCGAGCTGCGATTTTGCCAAAACAAGTGTGCTATCGGCCTGTCGTTCTTCCTGAGTTGGCTCTTTGCTGCAACCGTCAATGAGAACGGCTAGCGGGATGGCGAGCAGCGTGAAGAGAGGAAAGGGAATTCTTAGTCTCATCCGGAAAGATGGCGTAGTTCCTGCTGAGAATATAGAGAAGTTTGAGTGGAGAAACAACACGCGTGGGGTTCGGAAGCCTCGTCCCGAGCGTGTCATGTGAGATCCACAATTCTACGCGCCGGGTTCGGCGGGCAGGGTGGCTAACTGATAAGTCGTTTCACCATCTTCTCCGGCCAATCCGTCACCATCGCATCGACACCGAGATCGAGAATAGCGTCAAAATGTTGTGGGGTGTTTATTCCGTAGGTGGCAAGAACCAGCTTGTGAGCCCGCACGTCATCGATTATTCGTTGACGCAGTTGTGTACGGCTGCAAATAAAAGCACTCGCGCCGATTCTTGAACATAGCGTCGATGGTTTCTTTCGCACGTCACGCACGGGATGGTAAAGTGCCCCGGTTTTGATACCCGGGAACAACTCATGCATGTGCTTGAGAAACTTGTGGTCGAAGGAAGACACGAGTGTTCGCTCTTCGAATTTCTTCTCCATGATGATGAGTATAACGCACTCCTCAAAGTGGGTTCGCTTGCGTGGGTCGCCGTCGGTCTTGACTTCAACGTTCAGATTTACCCGGGTTGGAAGCAGGAACTCCATCACCTCGCGGAGCGTTGGAATACGCTCGCGCTGAAATTTCGGAGAGAACCACGATCCGGCATCAAGAGATCTCAGTTGCTGAAGTGTAAGATCCCAAATGTTTCCCCGTCCGTTGGTTGTCCGCCGGACATTTCGATCGTGGTGAACCACCAAATGGAAGTCCTGCGTCAGCCGTACATCCAGCTCAATCATATCAGCCCCGGCGTGCACGGACTTGCGGAACGCTGCCATTGTGTTTTCCGGTGACGAACCGGATGCGCCGCGGTGAGCAATAATCAATGGTCTCTTGTTGGCAACCATAGATCGTGGAGTTGAAGTGAAACGAACGACTCTGTTCCAGAAGCCCCGATGGAAGTGACAATCGGCCGCGGTATTCTCATCAGTTGACCATCATTTTGATTTCTCTGTTGACCACGTCGATCGAGCTATTCCCGTCAATGTTCACAACCATACCGCCGGCTTTGTAGTACTCGATGACAGGAGCGGTGGTCATATGATAGACCTTCAGTCGCTTCCGGACCGTCTCCGCGAGGTCATCATCACGCTGATACAACTCCCCACCGCAGGCGGGGCATGGGTTTCCCGGTGAAAGCCCATCCATTTCCTTGTTGTAGATCTTCCCATCTTTCCTGCACACAAGTCTATTGTTGAGGCGGCGGACAATCTCGTCATCATCCAGTTCAAAATTGACCACACGATAGTCGGTAATCTTGAGTTCATCAAAAAACTTCGTAAGTGCTTTTGCTTGCGCCAGCGTCCTGGGAAAACCGTCGAGTATGAACCCCTTCTTATTATCCGGGGAAGCAAGAACCTCGCGTACAATGCCTATCATAACATCATCAGGCACAAGCTGTCCGGCGTCCATCAGGGATTTGGCCTTCCTGCCAAGCGTTGTGCCTGCAGCAAAAGCTGCGCGCAACATGTCTCCAGTGGAAATGTGTCTTATGCCGAATTCTTCGGCAAGAAGTTTTGCCTGGGTTCCCTTTCCCACGCCGGGCGGTCCGAACAGTATCAGTCGCATTAAATTCACTTTTTGATGGTGGTCGTCGTCTCAGAGAATCATGGAATAGTATAGATGTCTGCTACTTGTGTTCATGGCTTCAGTGCTTATAGGGCTATTCTGTCAACAGTACGTCGGTGCGGCTGAAGGGTCCCGTGTCTTCTCGTGGGTTTCTTCTGTTCCATCGTTACGGCAAGCTGACCGCACGCGGCATCGATATCTTCGCCGGCACTGCCTCGGACAAACACCGTGAGATTGTGCGTCCGGAGTTCTTCGACGATCTCCTCCATTCGTTTCGAGGGCCGGAGATCAGCGGATAAACCTGTTGGAGCCACAAAGTCAATTGAGTGATAGGGAATGACGTTGATCTTGCATGGGACGCGGCGCGCCAACGCGACGAATTGCCCGACGTCCTTGCTTGAATCGTTCACACCTTCAAAGAAAATGTACTCGTATGTTACTCGCTTCCCGGTCTTGTCGTAATAGTACTCTATGGCTGAGATCAATTCCTGAAGCCCATACCTTTTGGCAATGGGCATAAGTTTGGTGCGGGTCTCTTCATTGGCGCTATGCAACGAGATGGCAAGCTTCACTTTGCGCTGTTCATCCGCCATCTGTTTGATCCGGTCTGCCCAGCCAGCAGTGGATACCGTGATGCGGCGCGCAGCTATACCAATGCCGGTGATCATGATATCGGCGGCCTTCATGACGTTATCATAATTCATGAGTGGCTCCCCCATTCCCATGAAAACAACATTGGTGATATTCTTCTCGGTTGTCTTCTGCGCGCGTAACACCTGTCCAACAATCTCCCCTACTGTAAGATTGCGAATATAGCCCATTGAGGCAGTTGCGCAAAACTTGCAATCAAGAGGACAACCAACCTGCGTGGAAATACAGACGGTTAAGCGGCGCTGCTCTTCCTCGGCAGACGCGCTGCCATTCTGGAAGGCGATACGTGGAGGAATGAGAACAGTTTCGATCTTCGCTCCGTCGACAAGTGCGAGGAGGAATTTTGTCGTTCCATCCTGATGCGAGCGATGGGACATCTCCAGCGTTGGGAAGTCGATTGCGTACTCTGCCGTCAACCTCTCGCGCAGATCCTTTGAGAAGTCGGTCATTGCGGCGAAGCTCGTGGCCCCTTTGGCGTACAACCATTGGAACAATTGCTTGCCTCGATAGCGGGATTCGCCGAGATTTTCGGCGAAGTCGGCAAGCTCCTGTTGTGTGAAACCTAGAAGGTTCGTTGGGCTCATGTCCACAAATCTACGAAAGACGAGCAAGGCAATCAAGTTTTCGGGGAGGAAACAAAAAGGCCCCCGCGCATGTGCTACGGAGGCCTTGACAGAAGTCCAGGCAGTTTACGGTGTGCCAACAGCCTGTGCAAATGCCTTCACACAGACCTGCGATTCCCTTGAAGTAGGCGGAATAGTCTGGACATGCCCCTGCCCTCGAAGCACGACAACCTGCTTGGCCATCACCGCTTGAACAAGACGAGTAATACCAGCCGACTTCACCTTAACAAGAGTCGGTGAAGTTAGAATCGATCGGGGGGTGGTAAAATCTGACCAGTTTCCAGCATAGGTTGCAAGGGTATCCGGTGGAACAGGCGATCCTTCGATCCAAACATAAACGACTCCATTGGTAATAGCGCCGAGATCGGTACCCATGGTCTGCACTTGAATGTCATACACACCCACCCCTGTAAGTTCATAACTGTTATCGTAGAGTGTTTTTGAATCAATCCTTACTGGGTCACCGCTAAAGTCGTGGCTCGTACCAGCGTTGACGAAAAAGCACCCGTTAAACGGGTCAAGGTTGAGTGTAATTTCGAATCCGTCGTTGATACACTGAAAACCCATCGTCGATAGAGCGATGAGAAGGATGGCTGCAATAATCAGTTTAGGCTTCATATGTGATTCTCCTGAAAAGTAGTGTTAAGAATTCGGGGAAGAGAGTAATCCATCTCAATTGCCGAACGAAATGCCACCGGAAAAATTGGTGACAGATCCAAAATTGGCATCGGCAAAAAATCCGAACACGCCAAGAGATACACCGGCCCCCACCGTGAAGCGAAACGAGTTCACGCCGTCAAGGTTGATATCTACTGTCGGTGGTGCTCCCGGAGTGTCGACGTATTTCAGATTCATCTTGCTGCTTTCAGATTCCAGCCCGCCGTACACGGTGAGCATCTCAAAGCTTTTGCTTGCCTGAACTCCAAACGCAAAGCCACTGGCGTCAATCAGGTCTCCCGATGTGTACTTGCTATAGAAGATACCTGCTGCGAGATCGAGAGGGACATCGGGGAGGTATTGGTTGACGTTGTGGCGCGCTCCAATTGTGAACATGGTCGACTTTGGAATGCCGTTCGTCTCCGGAATAGGCACGTAACGGATGACAGCCTCTGTTCCGAAAAGAGAGCCAACGCGCAACTGTGGCGTGGCAAGAGGAAAGAGGGTAGTGTTGAAGATGCCATCGGAGACACCACGATACTGAATCGAAGGATTCGTCGCGTCGCTTATCACAGTCGCTTTGCCACCGAACATGGTTGCAGTCGAAAATTCTGCCGGCGAGAATCCCTGGGGCGCCTTGACGGTGTACGATTTCGCATCATCTCCCACCGACGATCCCATTGCCACAATATCCAATGCAATGTGGAAACCTGTTGTGGGTATGGCGGCGGAGTGAAAGAACCCGGCGTTCATGTTCGCACCCACAAAGTCTGCGAATGGTTGGAAGTATCCCTTCGCCGCATCAGAATTGAACTGGGCTAGTACCTTCTCCAAGGTTGGGTCACCTGCCTGAGCGTTCCCAACAGGGAACAGGATGGCTGCGGCAAAGAGCACGGCCATGGCCAAGCGACAACACGTGCGCACTACGTTCATTGTGCCTCCTTCATTGGTGGGTTACGGGGATATTGAGTTATGTTATAAGAATTTCCTTGTTGCGCGCCTAGTCAAGAGGGGAAACACGACGAAATCGTCCGCAAATATATTGATTCTACTTCTGACAGTCAAACG
>DPLS01000201.1:11852-13930 GCA_003541875.1 Bacteroidota bacterium
ATCAAAATCCACCTGCTTGCGCGTTGACGGGTGGACGAAACCGATCGTTTTTGCATGCAGAGCTTGTCGTGGGATGAGCTTCAGGAAGTGCTGGACTTCGGCTTTCTGTTGTGGCGTGCCGGGTCCTGCAACAAGATGCCGTCCGTTGTAGGTTGGATCGCCAAACACGGGATGGTTGATGTGAGCGAGATGAACGCGGATTTGGTGTGTGCGTCCTGTGCGGAGTTTCAGTTTCACGAGCGCAAGGTACGGGAACTGTTCGAGCACGGTGTACTCGGTGATCGCCCGCTTTCCTGCCTCAACCACAGCCATCTTCTTCCGGTCGGATTTGCTGCGGCCAAGCAATGTTTCTATCACTCCCCGCTTCTCCTTGAACGTTCCCCACACAATCGCCCAATACTCACGTTCAATAGTCCGCGCAGCAAACTGTTTGGCAAGCTTTGCGTGTGCGACATCCGTCTTTGCAATTACCATAAGTCCGGAAGTATCCTTGTCAAGTCGGTGCACGATGCCGGGTCGGGTGGGGTCGTTCAGCGTTGAGAGTAAATTGCAGTGGTAGAGCAACGCGTTCACGAGTGTTCCCGTGTAGTTGCCATAGGCGGGGTGTGTGACCATGCCCGCGGGTTTATTGACGACCAACAGGTCAGTGTCCTCATACACAATTTCTACCGGAATGTTTTCCGGGAGCGCCTGCTGTGGTGGAGACTTCGGCAAAGTAATATGTATGACTTCGCCCGGAACAACCGTGTGGCTGGGCTTTACCCTGTGTCCCCCCACAAGGACAGTTCCTGCTTGGATCGCACGCTGGACTTTGTTGCGCGTTGCGTTCTCGACATGATTAGTGAGAAAGATGTCGAGGCGTTCTTTCTTCTTTCCTGCCGGAACGACTATCTCAAACTCATACGGCATGAATGGCTGTGGCTGTGGAGATTACTGGTTAGTGGGAACCTGTGGTGGATCCGAAGAGTCACTTTCCTGAGCAACCGATGCGACGTCGGTGCTGAAGGGTAGCGGGTCCATCTGTTCCTCGGTGGAAGCACGATGAAAGAAGAGCAGCAGCACCACGCCTAGCGTCACAGCTGCATCGGCAATGTTGAACACCGGCCAACGCGAGAGGTGGTATCCAAGAATGTTGATATTGAAGAAATCAAGGTCAAAGAAATCGACAACTTTTCCATAGAACAAAGGCGCCTCGCCAAAAATAGCCCCATAAAAAACGCGGTCAATCAGATTACCAATGGCCCCACCGAGGATCATAGCCAGTGCGATGCGCAGTCCGAGCGATTCTTCCCGCGCTCTGTAGAGATAGAGAAGAATCGCAGCGCTGGCAAGGATGGAAAAGAGCGAGAAGAACAGTTTTCCGCCAATGTCAATACCGAATGCCATTCCCGGGTTCTCAATATAGGTCAGCCGGAAGAAGTCGCCGAAGATCGGTACGCTTGCACCATAACGCATCCCCTCGATGGAGAACCCAAGCGAGGGAAGCGAGATGCCTTTAACGAGCAGCTTGCTGATCTGGTCGGAAAGGACAATGGCGATTGAGAGGAACAACACACGCACGTTTTTCTTGCTCCTCAGCTCAGCCGCTTCTTTCCCAGAGCAATGCGGCCGCGTTCACAGGGAACGCCGGAGTTCTTATACTCAGCACAGGTTGTAGCCGTCGGAACAGCAATGAGTCGTTCTTTGGGGACGAGGAGTTGGCACACCTTGCAAATACCGTAGGTGCCGTCCCCAATGCGTACAAGCGCATCATCGAGCTGGGTGACGAACTTGCTGCCTCGCGAGGCAAACAGAAATGTCTTCTCCCGCTCCATGGCGTCTGTTCCTTGTTCCATGTGTAAAGAGTAGGTAGAGCTCTCGCTAACGTACTCGCCCGTGGTTACATCCATCATGCTTTCCTTGAGCGTGTCCAACTCCTCAATGGTTTCTTTTCTCTTGTCGAGTATGATCGTCTTGAACTCTTTGAGTTCCTCTGCCGAGAACTTTTTTGGACCAAGGAGTTTGGCGAGCTTGTCGTCAGAGGCCTTCTTTGACGCAAGCTTGGCGTTGCGTACAGCAACGGCCTTCTTCAGGTTGGC
>DPLS01000379.1 GCA_003541875.1 Bacteroidota bacterium
GCATCGCGCGTCATCCAGAACACGGCATCAGATGCCTGGTCGATGGAGTACTGAAACATGCGCAGGGAATTCTCGGCTCGCTTGCGCACAGTGATGTCATGGCCGACCGCTTGGAACTCCACCAACTGCCCCTCTTCGTTGAAGATGGCTCTGTCTGTCCACTGGTGCCATCGAATCTCCCCATTCGGGGAAATGCTGCAGTGCTCATCCGTTGCCACAGGTTCCCGTGGCGTCAACCCGGCGAGTTTATTCCTGACTCGCTCGCTGGCTTCTCCACTCAACGAACCAAAGAAGTTCTCACCCACCAACTCAGCTACTCCCTTGCCATACTCGTGACAGTATGCAAGATTGACGAAGGTGCGAGTACCGTCAGGCAAGAACCGCATTATGAACTCCGACTGGTCTTCCACTACAGCACGATGCTGTGCTTCGCTCAAGACAAGCGCCTTGTCAAGTCGGCGTTTTCTGGCAGCAGCAATGAGCGCCAGCCATATGAGCGCGACGAACATTGCCGACATCGGAAGATAATACAGTGGTCGTCGATAGAACGGAGACGGAATCGAGAAGGAGACACTTCGCCCCAAAGAATCATAGGTGCCATACTCGCTCTTTGCATGAATGGTGACCTTGTGCTCCCCTAGTGCCAAATTTGCCACGGTCACCTCACGATTCCTACTCCACATTGACCACTGTCCATCATCGATCCGAAACCGTGTTTCAATATCCTGCTGCCCGACCGAGGCAAAGTAGCTATAGGCATTCCAACGTAGAAGAACGGAGCCATTCTCAACCACAGGCAAGGTAGGGACAACAATCGGGTCGTGTTTGCCTGCCTCTTCAAGATCGAGAATTGCTGTCCCGCCACCAACCGTCCCAACATAGATCTTGTTTCCCTCTGGCAACACAGGCCACAGGCGTGAGTAACTCAATCCACTGCTGGCCCCGAATGACGCCCATGTGCCTTCCCAGTAACTTGAAAGACCTCCATGCGTGGCAATCCAGAGACGACCATCGCTATTTGTTCTAATATCCCAAACAGCGTTGCTTACCAACCCATCTGCGGTAGTGAAGTAGCGAGGAACATCATTCTCTAGAACTCCCAGACCGTTGTTCTGGTTACCGAACCACAAACGGTTTTGTTTGTCGTAGGTGATGGTATAGATTCTTGCACTCCTAAGCCCCTCTGCTGCCGTCCAGTGTTTCCATTGCCCCGATCTCCAACGGCTCAGTCCCAGATCTGTACCGAACCAATACTCGCCTTGAAGCCCCTCCACGAACGCGTAGACACGTCCGCTCAGTAGTCCTTCCTCCGTTCCCCACTTGGTGAAGGCTCCTTGAGAATACACAAATGCACCGGGTCCTGTCCCATCATCCCTCGATCCGAAATCATGTTTCGTAATAGCAAGGAACCACGGACTCCCCTTCCGATCAATGGCAATCTTGTGAATATACCCTGTGACCAGACCTTCATTAACGCCGAAGTGCTTCCATGCAACTCCATCCCAACGATATGCTCCTTCAAACGCGGAACCACTGGATATCCAAACATGACCCGCTGTGTCCTGAGCCAATCCGGTAACCGCATTCAGTGTTACGTTGCCGATTCGTTCGAACACTTGAATGGTATTGTCCTTTTTGTGCACCTCCAACCCAATTCCCCTCGCCAGCCATAACGAGCCGTCCCTCGTCCGAAGAATCGCATTTGTCGAGTTCCTTCCACTCACTTCATCATGCACCCAAAAGCTCCAACGTTTGGACGAACTCCTGTAGAGATGCAGGGCATCCTCCGATCCGGCCCACAGGTCGCCGTTGTCTCTGAACTTCACGAACAGAACATTCTTCATTTGCTCCGGCGGACGCACAAGGGAATTCCACACAGATCCATGTCTGACTCGCAGGCCCCCGGTTTCGATACAAAGGACTGCGTCACCATTTGGACCTATGTCCATGGACTGGATGAATTCGGATGGATCGGCAAAGGCATGGCGCGGTCGGCGTCTGAGATCAAATTCCCACACTCCCTTTCGTATGCGAGGCGCCTGAATGTAGGCAATAGCTCTTCCATCCGTTCCTGCAACCACACGCGTCACCGCCAATGGTCGTCTGGAGGCTGGAAGCACTACCGCCCACTCATTTCCAACCTTTCGAAAAAGACCATTCAGTGTGTTGATCCAAAGACCTCCATCGGCAGTGGCCCACACACCTGTCACTCTCTGCTGAGATACTTCGGGCGTTGCCACGTAGGGAAGGACGGTGTCGTTCCTGAAAGCGTAAAGCGACGAATCGCTGACAAGAAGATATCGGTGATCAGGTAGACCAACGAAGAACGAGACTGGCATGGTTTGACCCTTGTGGGTCAGAAGAATTCGTCTGAAGCCATGCTCTCCCCCATGGTACAGATTGCCATCCAAAAGCACAAATACCTGACCGGCCGCGTCAGGCACAACAGCACGAGCACGAACCCCGGGCACACCCTCCTCTTTGCCAACAGCATGCCAGCAATAACCATCGAACCACGCCAGACCGAATTCCGTTGTTGCCCATATCTTCCCCGAGGGGGTCTCGGCAATCCCGAACACCCGACTCGAAGGCAAGCCATTCTCACTACTGAACTGCGCCCACCGCCAGGATTCGTTTAGCTTTTCGAATTGCGCGAAGAGAGTGCCCTGGCAAAACAACGACGCAAGGGACCATAGCCAGCCAGAGGAAAATGCAACGCGCCTGATGATATTCATTCTTGGGTACAAGCAGTTCCGTCGGGTTCGCTTCGGATGATGAGCAAGTCATCGAGGTCCAAGAATCGGGCCTGACTCATCACACCTTCACACGGTACATCCGTTGTTCCGGTTGGATTCCCAGTTGTTCCATTTTGTAACGCAGCTTCGAACGAGTAACACCAAGTATCTTCGCAGCCTGCACCTGATTTCCTTTCGTGATCTCGAACGTCTTCAGGAAGAGATCTTTCAACACTTCATTCATTGCGACACCATCGGGCGGTATCTGCAACACCATTCGCTGATCGAACCCGAGTGTCCTTATTTGTCCACGATGTTGACCACTTCCAAGAAATGCAAAGTGATCTATCGTGAGGGCCTGAACGTCTCTGAGCAACATGACTCTCTCAATTGCATTGCGCAACTCGCGGACATTGCCTCTCCAAGGGAGGCCTCTGAGGAACTGTAGTACCTCCGGAGAAATCATCGGGGCTGGTTTGCTGAACCTCTTTGCAAATTCCTGGAGAAATGCCTGAGCCAGAGTGTCAACATCGTCTTTCCGTTCTCGCAAGGGGGGGATATGAATCGATGCAACGTTGAGTCTGTAGAACAGATCCTCCCTGAACCTTCCGGCCTCCACTTCTTTTGCGAGATTTCTGTTTGTTGCAGCCACCACCCTCACCTCAACAGAAATCTCCCGCCCCCCACCGAGGCGGTAGAATTTCTTCCCCTCCAGCACGCGAAGGAGCTTCACCTGCATGTCCAGAGAGAGCTCACCAATTTCATCCAGAAGTATCGTTCCATTGTTTGCAAGCTCGAACTTCCCTTCCTTCATTCTTTCAGTGGCGCCTGTGAACGCTCCCTTCTCATAGCCAAAGAATTCACTCTCAGCAAGATCCTTCGGGATGGCTGCACAGTTCAGGGTGATGAACGATTGATCCTTCCGGGCACTCCTGTCGTGAATGAAGCGGGCAACCAACTCCTTCCCCGTTCCGCTTTCTCCTTCCAGCAGGACCGTGGTGGACTCCCCTTGGGCGAGTCTCTCTGCAACGTCCAGCACTTTCCTCATCTCCGAGCTTGATCCTATGATGCCGCTCCGACGACGCTGATACTCCACCTCCTCCTGCAGCACTTTGACCTTTGCCTGAAGTTGCAGCTGTTTGAGATTCTTCTCAATCAGGACGAGCAGGTGGGTGAGATCGAATGGCTTGAGGACGAAGTCCGCCGCTCCTTCCTTCATCGCCTGAACGGCAAGCGTTACATCGGCAAATCCCGTCATCATGATGATGGGAACTTCCCATCCGTCACTCCTCAACTGCTTCAGCATTTGGATGCCATGCGAGTCTCCGAGATAGATGTCGAGAAGAAGGAGGTCGGGATTGAAAACACCCAACTGTTGAGCCACTTCTTCCCCGGTCTCACAGGCCATGATGTCATAGCCGGAGTCGCCCAGGATCTTTTTCAGTGAGCCTGTAATTACTTTCTCGTCATCTGCGACCAGTATTCTACCCTTGGACATGCGTTCCTCCATTGTTCTCGATTGTTGTTACAAAAACCAGTCGCGCAATTGCGCCCCCCTCTGGATGGGACTCCAGAGAAATTTCTCCCCGATGACGATCCATGATATGCTTGGAAAGAGACAGCCCTATCCCGGTGCCGCCAGATTTCGTACTCCGAAGTGGCTCGAACAAATGCGGGAGGTCCTCCATCTTTATGCCCGACCCGGAATCCCTCACGGAGATCTCAACCTTCACCCGCTTGTCTTCACTCCGCCTGGGCAGTCGCATCATCGTAGCCACTGTGATCGTGCCACCTGCCGGAGAGACTTCGATTGCGTTCTGGAAAAGATTGAGGAGTGCCTGCTGCACTTCCTTTGCGTCGAGGTTAACGAGCGGAAGATCTCCGGCCAGTTGACATACGACTTTCATGTTCTTTTCCTGGAGGGAGATTCTCACGAAGCGCAACGCGTCGTTGACAATTGTATTCACCTTGTGAGGCTTTAGCGAGAGGGGTGTGCGACGAGCAAGGTTTAGCGTGTTCTCGACTACATTTCCGACACGAAGCGTCGCGTCAAACGCCGATTCCACATATTCTCGAATATCCGCCTGACCCCCATGCTTGTGGAGCAAATACTGAAGGTTAAGCGCGACGGCAGTCAGCGGATTGCGGATCTCATGTGCAATGCCTGTGGCAAAGCACCCCATCATCATCATCTTCTCGGCTTGAACGAGCTGTTGTTGCATCTTTCGTTGCTCTGTAACATCACGAACAAACAGGATCAGTCTCGTGTCAAGATACTGGGCTACGGGACCAGCGCCGATTTCCACTTCGATAATCTCACCATTCCTAGATCTGATAGCAGTCTCGCCCGAGAAAAACGTCGTTGTTTGCAGCAGCGACGAGAGAAAACCGTTTTTCTCGACAAAAGGGAAACTCTCCATCATCAGGATCTCTTCTCTGCTTGACTGCACCAACGCCGTCCCCATCCTGTTCACATCAAGCACTTTGCCCGTGTGCCGATCTATCACGAATATTGCGACACTCGCATACTCGAACAAACTGCGGTATCGCGCCTCCGACGCCTGAAGTTCTCGGTTTCTTCTGTCGAGTGTTTCCGTATAGACCTCGAGCTCAGCCATCTTCTCTTCCAGCTTCTTCGACACCATGGAATGGTGCTTCTCGAGGAATGTCGGCTCATCCATCCTCTGTTGTGGTTTGCCTCGTCCGATCCGGACCTCTGGAGTATGTGAAAGGTGAGCGTAACGCTCCGCCAGGAGTTCCTTTACGGCAGTGGTCAACGAGCCGAGCCCAGGTTGCTTCATCACATATCGATCCACTCCGATCCTTTGAGCAAATTGCTCATCCTCATGGTCGATGTAGTTTGCCGAGTGGATAATAAACGGGATATTGGCATACGCCGGAAGCTTTCGAATTGCTTTGCACAATTCAAAGCCATCCATTTTTGGCATCATCGCATCGGCAACAATCAGGTCCACGGCGGTGACACGAAGAACCTCAAGAGCCTCGGCACCGTTCCTTGAACGAACAGTCTCGAAGCCGTCCTCTGCCAGAACATCATCCAGCAAGTCAAGGTTCTCTTCAAGGTCGTCGACAATGAGGATGCGATATTGCCGGGTGTGGCCATGGTCAGCCAATTGGGGAGAGAACAGCAGCGTGCTTTTTTGCATGATGGTGTGAGGGAGTTTCAACAAAAAGAGCTGTCTGCATCAAAAAATCTGCGGTCAATGTACACTATTAGCCAAGGCTCGACAATACGCTGTATCGTGTATTCTCAGCCAACTGCGCGTGTTTGTCCGTCCGTCAGATGCTGGAGACGTGATGGCAGCGGGGAGAAAGAGATTGGAGATGACAAGAAATGTGATAGAGACCGGATGCCGGGGTCTACTTCTGCAGAATCACGATGTTGTTCTTGATGGCATAGGTGACCAAACTCGCCGCATCATGGAGGCCGAGCTTCTTGAGGATGTTGTTGCGGTGGGTATCAACCGTGCGGATACTGATGTGCAGGAGGCGGGAGATTTGAGAATGGGATTTCCCCTCTGCAATCAGCTGAAGAATTTCTCGTTCCCGTTGGGTCAGTCTCGCCTTCCCCCCTGAGTTCTTGCTCACTTCAGAAGAACCCGGGGTCGAACGCGTCTTCCTGCTTTCAGCCACAACATTGGACAACGAGGGACTGAAGAATGTTTGACCTTTGCTCACAGCAATGATCGCCCGGAGCAACTCTTCGGGGGCCGCATTCTTCAGCAAGTAGCCGTTTGCCCCGCTAAGGACTATCTCGCGAACATACTCGTCATTATCATAACCGGAGAGGACAAGCACCTTCGTATCCGGAGAGTACTTCTTTAGCTGGCGGGTCGCTTCAAGTCCGTTGAGCTCCGGCATACCAACGTCCATAAGAACAAGATCCGGCTCCTTTGCAATTGCCTGCTCAACGGCAGCCCTGCCATTTCCCACTTCGCCCACTACTTCCATTTCAGGATGCGAGGAAAGGAGCGTGACCAACCCTCGCCGGACAATGGTGTGGTCATCGGCAACGACAATCGTGATTTTTCGTTCGAACTTCAACGCATCTCAAAAGATGTGACGAATGATCGGGACCGCGCGACAAAAAAGGCGGAGCTCGTGCGCTCGAAAGTCAGATCCTTCAAATCGGAGACCGAAAGGATTGCGCACGGATTCCCGATCTATCAGGTTCACAAATATAGGGAGAATCCAACTGGAAAATCAAGGAAAGCTCACAACTATTCCTGCCATCGGAAAGAAATCGGGTGGCGCTCTTCTGCAAGGAACTCTCCACGCTCGCCATCCAAGGCGATGCGAAGAAAATACTCCCGGAGTGCACGCCACTCAACAATGGACAAACGATCGAATTCCCGAGAGCAGTCAAAAGAAACCGGGTAATTGACTCAGACGAACCATCCCCCTATTTCATCAAATCCTTGATGAGTGCAGCAACAACTTTCTCAGTAACATCCCGGTTGAAATAGAAATTGTCGTGGATCTTCTGCTGAATTTCATCCACCCGCTTCTTCTGGCCTGCCTCGAACAACGATCTTGCTTCCGCCGAAAGTTCTGCCTTGTCCGACTTCCGCGGAGAGGAACTGATTGGTTCTTTGACCTTCTTCTCTTTTGTCGATTGGGGCAACGCCCCTTGATTTGTTATTTCACTGATTCCCATTGCAACCTCCTGTTGCACATATCGGACGGTCTATCAACCATCCTTGTCGATCAACACACCAAGAAGATCCGCCATGCGTTCCACGCCCAGGAGTTTCCCTGCCGGAATCTTCTTAATGATCGTGTTACGTTCCGCATCTGTCATATACACAACACGAATTTCGTCTTCCACGCCAAGCGAGAACACAACACGTTTCTTCATCGCCTCCATTGCATTGTTCAGTTCATCAACGATGGCTTCAATGTTCTTGGCACTGCGATGCTGTTTCTCCCGCTTCTTGTCGCGATAGCGACGCTCCTTCCGCTCATTGGTCACTTTCATCTCGGCTACGCTGCACGACCCGACCGGGACCACCGAATTCCCGAGGTGTGTACTTGCATCCATCATTTTTCACCCGCTCTCTCCTGCGCCATCAAGCCCGGGACAGCCCTTTCCTCACGCGTTAGTCCGCAGGCCCTCCGCAATGTTGGTATTAATATCAATGATGATGTTGATTTTCTCAGGCGATGGGTACGCGAGAATCTCGAATATCCTCTGATCGATGAACATGCTGAGCCTGAGGATATCTTCCTTCATGTTCTCCGGAAGAGGGTTTTCAGGGCTTGCAAGCGCCGCCTGAAAGAACGACCAGAGAAGCTGGTTGTACTTCAGCGCCTTTTCAAGATGCTCATCCCTGTCTGCCGCATCCCAGTTGGCTTGACACCGCTTCAACATTGCCGCGGCCTTCATCAGGACGGCCGCTTCAAGCTGCCGGTCGGTCAATCCCGTTTTCTGGACTTCTCTATATGCGCTTGTTTGGCTTGAGTGCATTGGTGGTCGCCTTCTGCTCGTATTGGATTATCTTCCTGATTTCTTTCAGGGCGTGGTAGTATTTTGCATTGTAGATATGTTCGCTCACAATCTCAAACAAGCCCAGCGTGCTCGGCGCCGCCTGGATTATTTCCCTCGCGAGTTTCCAGTAGAGCTTGTGGTATTTTGCAAGGTTCGATCCATCGACATACATGAGCTGAGTGAGAAGGTAGATCCTCCTACACGGAGTGTCCGCCTCCTTTTCAGTCATGATCTCCTTTTCCCGCAAGAGCGGGACTTCATTCTCGATAAGGAGCATGGCGGTCCTGCCGCTGATGTTCTTGATGGCAGCCCCGCCTACAAGGATACGTTCGTCTGCTTTGAGTGAAACCTTCAGTGCCATGTGCTATGCCAGAAGTTGGAGTATTCGAGTTTCAGCATCGGTGAGTAGCTTGAGCGACTCACTCGAGAGGGTTTGGCGAAGCTCGAGGCTCTTTGCCCTTGCTGCAGCTTCATTCATGTCTGCTGCTTCGGAATTTTCAGCATGAACAAGATGAGCTGTCGCCAACTTTCCATTATACTCTTGTGCCCTGGCAATTGCAACACCATCTAATTCAAGGGTCTTCCTTCTGGCAGTGAGAGTATCCTTCGCCGCATCAAGGCTGGTAAGCGCCTGCTGGATTTCGACGTCAGTGGAATTCTCGTTGAGTTCTGGAATGTTGAGCCCTGTCGGCCCCGTGTGTACTTCTTCCTTCCTGATGGTTCTGATGACGCCGTTCGGCCCTACCACGATAGTCCAATCATCGGGACCTCCGATTGCGGGATCAGCCATGATCTTTTTCGCGCCCTCATCAGTGGGAGCCGAAAGCTGATCGATCTGTCTGCGCATCTCTCCATACGCCCGCAGCAACTTTGACCGTTCCGCATTGCCTATGGGGAGTGGAGGATCATTTGCCGAAATGGTCTCAAGGGTATTCTTCATCTCCCCCATTGTTTTGCCAATGGCATCCATTGAGCCGTCTGCAATGTGTATGCTCGTCGCGACACCATTCAGACTATCATTGATGGCCGTGTAGTTACCAAACTCTGATCGGCTTCGCTGGATGCTCGCCCAGACCGCAGGGTCATCCTTCGAAGAGTTGATCCTCTTTCCAGTCGCCAGATGCGTGGTGACGGTTTCGAGATCCCGATTAATAAGTCTCAGGTTATGCAGAACCTGGCTGATACCAATGTTGAACGACATAGACTACCTCAGCGCAAAATTGGAGGGGAGGTGGAGACCTCCCCCCTGTTTTCCTTCCCGCTCAATCCCAACCCTTCATGTGGTGCTCCATTCAGTTGATACAGCATTGCTCACCTCAGTGTTGGGAATCAGGGGAGAGGCCAGCTCTCCCCCGGACCCTACGTCACTAAAACAACCGCAGGACAGACTGAGCTGCTTGTGCTGACAAGCTCAAGGCTGTGGTGCTCAATGATTGCCGCGTTTGCAGCATAAGCATATTCGCACCTTCCTCGTTCATGTCTGCCGCAGTCAGTTTGTCCGCTCCTCCCACCAACGTGTTGATCATCGAAGACGTGAAATCAGCCCTGATGTTCACGATGTTCAGGTTCGATGCCAGTGTCTGAGACTGTGTCCTCAATGTTGTGAGGGCTTCGCTCAGATCGGTGATCGACGCAGTGATGTTTGCTGTGCCGGCCCCTACATCGGCCCAACCTTGACCGCCGCCGACTGTCGCTGACGTGCTGATCGTAAGACCAGCCGCCGAAGCGTCAAAGCCACCGATGGTCAGGGAGTTCGAACCGTCTTCGTTGAACTTGACATCAAGCTGCCCAGAGCTGGCAAGCAGGTTGATTCCCTTGTACCCGGAGTCAGCCGCCAGATTGGTAATCTGTGTCAAGATCGCATCGTACTGAGCAGCCAGAGTCGTCCGGTCAGTTGCACTGGCCGACAGAGCTGACTGTGCAATACCACGTGCGGACTCGATAAGGGTCTTGACCCCTTCGATGCCGTTTGTTGCGGCCTTCACGGTCTGGATAGCCTCGTTCATACCATCCTTGCGGCTGTCGAGATCAGATGCACGGTTCAGGTGCGCCTGCGCTGCAAAGTAGTTCGTCGGGTTATCGAGAGGCGAGTTGACCTTTTTGCCGGAAGCCAGTCGACCCTGGGTTCGATCCAGTAGACTAACTGTTCCCTGCAGGTTGATGAGGTTGGTCCTCATCCCAGCACTTAATGATACGTCGTTGAGTGCCATACAGATTATCCCTTTCTAGGATGTTGTTGTTGGATATGTGATTTGTTGAGCTTCTTCTGAAGCTCCTGGGTTACACCTGGCCGTTCCCTTCGAGATGATCTCAGGTGTGACCGCGTGTATTTTCCCATCTACTACTATTATCGGCACGTTCCAGAAAATCTTTAGTGACTTTCTGTTATGTCACCAATGTCTGTACTTTGTAGCATTCAACGAGCAGCACAGCCAACTCCTGAGTGACGCATCCGTTTTCGTATAACGGTTCGAGGAGTGCGATTGCATACTCTATTCTGCCACAATCCCTAAGCTGACGGGCAAGGTCTGCAAAAAACGGCTCAAATGAGGTCCCTGCATCCCTCAGTTCGGCAATGGTGGCAAGCGCCAGTCCCTTTTCTCCAATACAGAGCAGCACGGCGGCAAGCATGGCCTTGCTGTATGGGTAGTTTGGATTTGTGTCGACCAATCGCTGAAGTATCGGGGAAGCCTCCGCTGCTCTCCCCAACGCCAGGTATGCAATGGAAACTCTGATATATGCTGCACTGAGATTCGGTGAAAGCCTGATCGCAGTCTGAAGCGGCTCCAACGAATTCTCAAACTGCTTGAGACCGATGAAGTTGCACCCAACTCCCATGTGGGCACTCGCATTCAACGGATCGAGTTGTGCCACCCGGACGGAAACCTCCAGCGCGCGCTGATAGTTTCCAAGCTCGTTCTCCTGAATTGCCAACTCAGAAAGCGCCTTGATATCGGCGCGACCCGTTTCTTCCAGCTTCTTCTCGCCAAGCTTGAGATACTCCCGGCCTTTCTCCCTGCTCTTCTCAGCATTGAGCTTTCCGTAATGGTGAATGGGAATATCGCATTGTTCGACCCTGACCTTTGATTCACGAAGAGAATTCTCAACCAACTCATGAACGGCTCCGCGAAACCGAATTGAACCGATGCGTGGGAAGAGCCGAACCTTGACACTGGGAATCCAACCTGTACCCGCCTCTTCACCGTACATTCCGTCATTTCGAATCCATCCCTGGGTATCGGTTTGTTGTACGTAGTTTCTGGTGGTGAAGGAATACGCGACCAGCTTCTTCCTGCGCGCGAGCGTCAACAGGCTCTCCAGCTTCTCGAGGTCAACAACCGAGACCACTTCGTCGCCATCAAGCACCAGTATCCAATCGCCGGAAGCCTTTGAGAGCGAGAAATTTCGAGCCTCTGAGAAATCCTCTGTCCATGCAAAGTCAAACACCTTCGCGCCGAACACCTCAGCAATGTCTCTTGTTCTGTCGGTCGAGGCTGTATCAACAATTATCATCTCATCAACCAACGTCTTGACACTCGACAGACATCTGGCAAGGTATTGTTCTTCGTTCTTGACCATCATGCAGAGTGAGATCGTCTCATGCTGACCATTGGGCCGATGGATTTCTCGCGGTCCGAGTGCTTTTCTGATTTCAAGCCCGAAAGGCAGAACATCGCCTTCCACGCCGAACAGGGTAATCGCATCCTCTACAACGATCATTGCCTTGGAGTATTTCTCCTGGCGCGCCAAAA
>DPLS01000175.1:0-2752 GCA_003541875.1 Bacteroidota bacterium
GAATTTCCAATTCCTGGAAGAAGAGTCTGAATGACCGAAGTTCTTTATCCATACCTGGACAAAGTGAATCTTCCTGCCGATATCAGGAAGCTGTCCGTTGCGGAGTTGAAGTGGCTTTGCGCCGATGTGCGTAACATGCTGATCGATGTGGTTTCGAAAACGGGAGGACATCTCGGCGCCGGGCTCGGCTCAGTAGAACTCGCTGTAGCGCTCCACTATGCGTTCAATACGCCGTATGACAAACTTGTGTGGGACGTAGGTCATCAGGCATATCCGCACAAGATCTTGACCGGGAGGAAAGACCGGCTACACACCATCCGTCAGTATGGTGGCATAAGCGGGTTCCTGAAACGAACCGAAAGCGAGTATGATACGTTTGGTGCCGGTCATGCCAGCACGGCAATCTCCGCCGCTCTTGGCATGGTGGCTGCGCGTGAACAAATGAATGAGACATACAAGGTAGTCGCAATCGTCGGCGATGGATCGATGACTGGAGGAATGGCGTATGAAGGGATGAACAACGCCGGCATCATGAAGAAGGATATGATTGTGGTGTTGAATGACAACAACATGTCAATCGCACCGAATGTGTGGGCGATCTCGAACTACTTCACTCAAATCATCTCGAATCCTTCGTACAACCGATTCAAATCCAACGTCTACAACTTGACCGGCAAGCTTGATGTCTGGGGTGATCGACTCCGTCATGTTGCGTCACGACTGGAAGAAGGTATCAAGGTTGTCATCACGCCGGGGATGCTCTTCGAGGCCCTTGGATTTCGATACTTCGGCCCGATAAACGGACATAACGTTTCTCAACTCGTCAACATTTTCCAGCATGTAAGGGACTACCATGGTCCCATTCTTGTGCACGTGAACACCCAAAAAGGAAAAGGGTACAAACCTGCCGAAGAAGATGTGCAGAAACTGCACGGAGTGACCCCATTCGACAAGGTTACTGGTGTCTCAGCAAAGAAGACAGAGAGCGCACCAGCCTACACCAAGGTGTTTGGATCGGCACTCGTCGAACTGGCCAGGCAGAACTCAAAGATTGTCGCTATCACGGCGGCGATGCCGGATGGGACGGGCCTCGACCAACTGCAGCAGACGTTCCCGGACAGATTCTTTGATGTTGGAATTGCAGAGCAGCATGCCGTCACCTTTGCGGGAGGTTTGGCAACCCAGGGATGCATTCCCGTCGTTGCGGTATACTCATCATTCCTTCAAAGAGCATTTGATCAACTCATACACGACGTAGCGCTCCAGCATTTGCATGTGGTGTTTGTGCTGGACCGCGCCGGGATTGTGGGTGCGGATGGACCAACGCATCACGGCTCATTCGACC
The DNA here is from genome assembly GCA_003541875.1 of Bacteroidota bacterium. GTDB lineage: Bacteria > Bacteroidota > Ignavibacteria > UBA10030 > UBA6906 > UBA11986. The sequence continues at coordinate 1,346 of DPLS01000175.1, forward strand.
TGACGTATCTCCGGCTCATTCCAGGAATGGTGGTCATGAGCCCGAAAGATGAAAATGAACTGCGAGATATGTTGTACACAGCAGTCAGTTACGAACACGGTCCCATCGCATTGCGGTATCCTCGTGGCAATGGTATCGGAGTTCCTTTAAAACGGAATTTTGATTTGATTCCAATTGGAAAAGGGGAAGTTGTGCGGGAAGGGCACGACGTTGCTCTTGTTGCAGTAGGCCTGATGGTCAGTTATGCGGTCCAAGCAGCGGAGCTACTTCAAAGAGAGGGACTATCTGCCGAGGTCGTGAACATGCGCTTCATCAAGCCACTCGATGGGGCGCTCCTCGATACTCTTGCTAAGCGGTTCACTCACATCGTTACCCTTGAAGATAGCGTGGTCACTGGAGGGATGGGAAGCGGAGTGGCAGAGTATTACGCGGCAAAAGGAACTACCGCGGTCCGACTGAAGATTCATGGCATTCCTGATCGCTTCGTCGACCACGGGGCTCCGGCGGAACTCCACCGCGATATCGCACTTGATCCTCCGGGGATCGTAAATGTTGTGAGGGAGTTTCTGGCCTCAAGCAAAACTGCGACGCTCCGACCAGCGGGCGTCTTCACGTCGTGATCCAACCAATCTCATAGTCTCATGGAAAAAATCAGAGTAGGAATCGTCGGTCTTGGCTGGGTGTCCCAGGTGGTTCACATCCCAATACTCAGCAAACTCAATGAAGCTCAGATCGTCGCGATTTGCGATAAGGACAAATCTCGCGGGCGATTGGTCGCGGAAAAGTTTGGAATCAATCTGCTCTACACGGACGCAACGCAGATGCTTGAGAGTGAGAAGCTTGACGCCGTAATTGTCGCGACATCAACCGACTCTCACAAGGATGTCGCCATCGAGGCGCTCAAAGCCGGCACGGACGTCCTAGTAGAAAAGCCCATCGCTCGAAAGTATGATGAGGCTGTGGCGATAGCCGAGGCAGCCAAAACGTACAAACGGAAACTCATGGTTGGCATGAATCATCGGTTTCGACCTGACACGATGATCCTGAAGAGTTTTTTGGAGGGGAAAGAGCTCGGCAAAGTGTTCTATACAAAAGCAGGCTGGCTGAGGAGAAAAAGCAACGACAGTGCCTGGCTCACGCAGAAAGAGAAATCCGGGGGCGGCGTGTTTATCGACCTCGGGATCGTCATGCTGGACATGGCATTCTGGATGATGGGATATCCCGATGTGAAGCGCGTGAGTGCCACACATTTTCACAACACGACCAAGCAGGTTGAAGACACATCATGCGTCAACATTACGATGAAGAATGGATCGCTTATCAATATTGAAGTGAGTTGGTCCATGCATGTGGATGACGACCAGTACTACTGCCACGTCTTCGGAACCGACGGAACGGCGAGTTTGA
>DPLS01000175.1:2966-3116 GCA_003541875.1 Bacteroidota bacterium
CCACGTCTTCGGAACCGATGGAACGGCGAGTTTGAACCCTCTTCGAATCAACAAAGAACTGCATGGCAACCTTGTAAACCTTGCACCTGCCAAGATCGATCCGCCTCAGCATTTGTTCAAACGATCGTATGAGAATGAACTCAGACACTC
>DPLS01000424.1:0-3068 GCA_003541875.1 Bacteroidota bacterium
CGCCACGAACACCGGAATTTGAGCGCGTCCCGAAGCCACGCAGGGAGATTCTCAAATCGTGATTGCCGTATCGTGATTGCAGGAACAAGCCGGGAACATCTGCGAGCACGTCCTTGGCGGAAATTTTTCTTCCGAAGGCGAGCTCCTTCTTATCCACCGTAAAAACCGAATACGGGATGTCAATTATTTTCTCATCCGAACGCGTTCCCACAGTAACAACCTCATCTATCTGGTATTTTACGCTATCTTGTTTCCCCTCATCTTCTTCCTTCTCCTGACCAAATGATAGTTGGGTTGCTGCAACGAACAGACTGCACAATGTTAGGAATTTCATTCTTGTCATCCTTAATAGTCGGGTTGTTACTGCAAGTGTCCTCGATAAGCTCACATGACAGGAAGTCCGGAACGCAACACCTAAAGATAATCGGAGACAGACTTGAAAGCAATTAAGCGAAGAGGACTGAGCTCGTATCCGGGGCATGAGAAACACATTGAGAACAAAAAAAGCCCTTGGTTGACCAAGGGCTTCGATTTGTAAGAACTACTGGAGACAATATACACAGGCAGGAAACATGAATCAATCATCCGACCTGTGCCGGTCCACTATTATTTGTGCTTTGGGCTCCTACATGCCGGTGTTTATCTGTTCGTTTCCGTTTCAAACGATCTCTGTCTGCCATTTCTTTGATGTTCCGAGCAAGCCGAATGCAGCAAGACCTGCAAACGATAGTGGTGCCAATAGAGGTTTCTCCTTTTCATCCTTCTCGTGTTCGCGTTGCTCCGCTGTGAACTGCTCGTCATCTTCCTCCTCCATGATGTGGAAGTAGAGACCGGCAGCCGAGACAACAAACGATGCTAGGAGCAAAACATGGAAGCGTCGAACCCATCGGTCCTTCCATTGCCATACCGCAAGTATCCCGACAACCAGTCCGATCGCACTGAACACGACGGGAATGAAACACATGATCTCTTGCGAGAATGCCGACCAGTGCTCGATGATTGAATCAGTCATAAGGAACAAGAATCCTGCTGTGGTGAATAGGGCCAGTAACCGATTGAGAGAGTATTTCCTGAACATATATTTCCCCTGAAATAGATGATTCGGTGATTTCAAGTGTGTCCCTCTACCTTCCTTCGGGGATGCATGGCTCCCCGAAGGAAGGATGAAGAATGAGTTACAGCGTTATTTTCAGCCCGCCGATGAATTCCCTGCCAGCACCAGGTTGGTATGCGTTGCCTCCCGGATCGGGTTCGCTGAACGCAACATACTTCACATCGCCAAGGTTGCGCGCACTCAGGCTCAATTCTCCGATCACAGGGCCGAGCTGCCACTTGTATATCGCGCGTGCATGTATTAGTGTGTATCCCTTCACGGCCTCGGCTTCAACGTTTGCCCCATCAATGTACGACTTGCTTAGTGTTTCGAAGCCGAACGCGATGCTGAATTTCGGCACGATGTGGTATTCGGCGTCGAAGTACAATTGATGCTGCGGTGAGTTGGGAAGAAAGTTGCCACTCTTGATGTACTTCACGTTCGTCGTATCGTCCATGACAATGGGGTCCGGCGAGTCGGTTGTGTACGTGAAATTGGAATACGTGTAGGCCAGCTGGACCTCAAGATCACGAATCGGGGTATAGCGTCCGTAGAACTCTGCCCCCAGGCGGCGGGTTGGACCCGAATTTTTGTAAAACGTGGTCTGTCCGCGGTCAGGCAGTCGATACCGGTCAAAATCGTCTTTGGTTTTCAGATAGAAGAGCGTGAGATCGTATGAGAGCTCCTGCTGGAACGATCCACGGGAACCGACCTCGAATCCTTGTGATGTTGCGGACGTCAGATGCATATTGAAGCCGCCGTATCCGTCCGGGTTCTGTACTAACTCCTCAGTGGCAGGCGGCAAGAATCCTTGCCCCCAGCTTGCGAACAAGTTTGCTTCCGGGATCAGAGAATACGTTACTCCGATTCTGCCTGTCGTCCTCGAAAAATCCCGCGTTCCCGACGCGCTGGTACTATCTGTTGTCAACTGATCATCAAGCTCATTGTGAATGTTGTCGTAGCGCAGACTTCCCACAATGGTCCAGTCCTTGCCTACTGATAGCTTGTCAACGAGGAAAGGTCCAGCCCCGCGTTGCTTGATCCGTTCCTTTGAAAGAAGAGTATCGATCTCAACTGCATGGTCGTTGGGGGATTCATGTTGGTCGATGGTTTGCCACTGGAGGTCGGCGCCGATGGCAATCCTGTTGCGCACGTTGTCTGCTGCCTCACCCATCGAGTAGTCATATTCAACAGAAACGCCCGGCGTGACAATTGCGCGATGATTAAATGTATGGTTGTTCGCTTCAGTGAAGTTTGTACGTTTGACGAACGCCATCACATCCACTTCGTGCTGGTCAGTGAGCGCAAAATGGCCCTTTGCACCATACGTCCCTCGCTCAGTCTCCAGGAATTCGTTGAAAGGGATAGCGTCATCATTGGGAAGCGTTGGATCCTTCTCGTAGTACGCAAGACTTATCCCCTCCGGGTTTTCATGGTACATGTGAGTGTAGCCAAAGATTGGCGTGACCTGGATTCCTTCGGTAGGGGTATAGATCGCTGCGCCGTACACATGGTTCCCCCAGAAATGAGTATGTTGGCGATAGCCGTCTCCCATTGTTCGTGAAAATGAGACATTGTAGTTCACCTTGTCGACGTCGCCGCCGAATTGTCCAAATCCCTTCCAGAAATTGTAGGAGCCATAAGACGCTTGTGCTTCACCGTAGAGTGGTTTATCAACTGCTTTCTGTGTCGTGATATCGATGATGCCCCCAGACGCGCTACCCCCATACAGCGACGCGGCGGGCCCACGCAGTACCTCAATGTGATCCACTGCTGCGAAATCCACGTCGAAAACGTCCGGTGCAAACCCGGTTGGGTCGTTGATCGGTATTCCGTCAAGCAAGAACTTGATGCCGCGAATTCCGCGCTCCGAGAGGATTCCTTGTCCTCGAATGGAAAGATGAACTCGTTCGCCGTTCGCCTGGTTGTCGACCTTGACTCCGGGGACGAGCTTCAGTGGCTCATCAATTGCGAT
>DPLS01000424.1:3386-5045 GCA_003541875.1 Bacteroidota bacterium
TCCTTAAGCGTCATGTTTATGCGTGGCGCCGTGATGATGAGTTCAGTTGGGTATCTGTATTTGATGGTATCTTTCTCCGTTGGTTCCTGGGATAATCCAAGCTGGACAGAGAAACATACCGACGCCAATAGCAGAAGAATTGCTTTCATAGGTTTTCTCCCTTGGTGAAAGAAGTTAATGTACGCTGCCAGGCAAGTTGCCTGAGTGTGTTCGTTTGAGGTCTACAACTCGTTGGCGAGCGGAGGTGACTTGTCCCGAATAGGTTGGAACGGGGGATGCGAGAGAAGGAGTGTTGGTGGATCAGACTCGAGGAGGAAGAGGAATTGAATTTGTATGCCGGCGTCGAAGACGAATGCCTTGGGAGCGTTTTCCTTGTCGAAGGATTCCCACGTCAATGTTGGGGAAGCAATGGAACATGTTGTGGATGCCTGCCTATGGTTGGCCTCATATTCCTCGTCAAACAACTCAACCTGAAAGGCGAAGTAGTTGGTGGCGAGAAGCAGAGCAACAAGACTATGTACGTATGGTCGTTCCATTGATCGGTGATAGAGTAGCACCAAGCAGCTTTTTGTGCAGCAGCCGCACATTGCAGCGGAGACAAAGAAAAAGGCCTCTTCCACCTGTCAATGGGATGACAGACAAAGGAGGCCTGTATCAATGAACCGTATTGCCATTGCAAAAATAGCATTGCTCTTGACCAAATGCAAGTGAAACGAACTTGGCCGGTCGGCAACCCCTTCTTTTGGGGATTCAAACCAATATTGACTTCAGAGTCCTAGTTGCAGTTTCCATCCCCTTGTGTCTTTTGAAGAAACCCCGGGAAAGACTTGATACATCAATTGACTTTCCCTATATTCGCAAGAGGCGGTAATCCTAAGACCTAGCCCTGCAAAATCTTCACCCTACCAAGAGTCATTCCCAGACCAGGTGAAGGTTGTGAGAAAGCGAACCAATATTCTTCTCTGGGCAACGTTTCATCCAACAGCGTTGCTCGAAACACATTGAGTCATGGTACAGCACGTGAGCGAGCTCTCTGAGCGCGCGGATGATTTGTTGTGTCATACTGCGTGAGCTCTCAGTTTCCTAGACTTCTTCGTTGAAGAACGGTTGAATCGTTTGTTCTCGAGGATGTTCATGCTTCACTAATCACACTCAAACCCATCACATAACCGGAGGAGCCATCATGAAACGACGTCACAACATTTTGCTTCTTGTAGCTTGTTGTGTCCTTTCTGTGGTTGGCGTTCAATTTGCGCTGGCACAATGGGTGCAAGTCGGCAGCGGCATGGGTCAAATCTGGAACATACAGATCAACCCCACCAACCAACAGATCATGTACGCCGCGAGCAACACACTGGGGATTTACAAAAGCACGGATGGTGGTAACACATGGGCACCGAGCATCTCTGGCTTGCTCAACCTTACCGTTCAAGCGATGGCCATTAGCGGATCAAATCCAAACATACTTTTTTGCGGGACGACCCAGACGGGCGCGAGCAACGGTGTCTACAAATCCACGGATGCCGGGGCAACGTGGACGTTAAGCAACACGGGCATTACCGAGGCATCGATCGCAATTTCAGCCATCGCTATAGATCCGACTAATCCCAATACAGTGTACATTACAATTTTCGACGGGGTTACGAACGCCACGACTGG
>DPLS01000179.1:0-1230 GCA_003541875.1 Bacteroidota bacterium
TGTGTTGAACAACATGCCTCGTAAGTGGCTTGTGTTTTCGATTGATCCCGGGAAGGTAAAAGTGGTGACCTTTTGTCTCCTCTATCATCGTAACACCGCAGCGATGGTCTTCGATGCTTATGTAGCGGCTAAAGAGGGAGACCCGAGCGGACTTGCGCTTATGTCGGTTGCGTATGACTATGTTTTGCCTTCCGTCAGCACCTGGGGCGATGCTGCTTCGAAAGCAGTGAGTGCTGATTTTGATTCCACACGAAACTATGTACGTGATATGGAGCCGCCAAATTTTCCTCTAGGTTCTCCTTTGAGCAAGCTGCAATGGGGACCTTTAAGCTTCGGGCGCTGGCCGACACGGCAGCTGCCGGAGGAATACCGGCAATCTCGAGATTCGGACGTGCAAACATTGCTCTTGAGCGGCAGTGTTGATTTTGCCAATCCAGCTGAACTTGCAACGAAGGAATTACTGCCGTACTTGAAAAACGGAAGACAGGTTATTCTTTCTGAATGCGGTCATGTGGGCGACGTGTTGAATGTCTATCCGGAAAGTACCAGGCGTATGTTAACCAGCTTTTATAGCACGGGTGTGGTGGACACATCTCTGAACGCTCATAAACCGATGGATTTCAATGTAAGGTGGCGATTTCCCCTCGTGGCGAAATTGGCGCTCGGCGCTCTAACGTTGGTAGGACTGGCAATAGTCGCAGTGATTGCATGGTTTGTAAGAAAGGTGTGGTGAATCATGGTAATGAAAAGCGGAAAATGGAAGACGATTCTTCCTACGTCAGGACTGCTCATCGCCGGATTGATGATTTTGTGGCCGAGGTCCCCCGAGCCGCCGCTGACAATCACAAGCGTTGGCGAACTCGAAGCATATATGAACAAGCTCGTTGACTTCGGTTCTCCTCCCGGGATGTCCTTGGTGGTTGTTAAAAACGGAAAGGTAGTCTACAAAAAAGGTTTCGGCTGGGCTGACCGTCCGCGAAAAATCGCTGCCACGTCGGAGAGTATCTACCATTGGTGGTCCATCACCAAAATCGTCACCGCAATTGCCATTCTTCAGCTGCAGGAACAGGGGAAGCTGCAGTTGAATGATTCGGTGAACAGGGTTCTTCCTTTCTTCAACGTACAGTACCCATCCGCAAATAGCAAGGTGGTAACAATCCAGAATCTTCTTAACCATAGTTCAGGGTTACCGGATGCGGGCTTCCGTATCATGAGCTGGATTCATCATGA
>DPLS01000179.1:1549-7122 GCA_003541875.1 Bacteroidota bacterium
ACGCTTGCGTTTGAGCCAGGTGACCATGCGGAGTACACCAACATCGGCTACATGGTGCTGGGAGCAATTATCGAAAAGATTACAGGTCAGACATATGAAGCCTACATCAGGGAGCATGTATTGAAACCGCTTGCGATGAATCATACGGATTTTCTCTATACGAAAGAGATGGAGCCATACGAAGCTGCTGGTTCTCATCCCGTCTTTAATGCGATGACACCTTTGCTTCCTTTTGTAGCGGGATCGTATATCCGGGAATGTTTTGGAGATCATCTCTGGTTCGAGCGGGTCTACAATGACCAGACTCCGCCGACCGGTTTGATTGGTTCTGCAACCGATGCTGCGCGATTGGTTTCAGCGTATCTCAACGGAGGTGAACTTAATGGTCGGCGCATTCTTTCACAGGAATCAATTACGATGATGACACGCGAAGGACATGTCGAAAAGAAAACGAGTGGTCAGCGCTTAAAGCGTTTGCAGGGAATCGGATGGCAAATATATGAAGACAGCGTCCGGTTGATGATAAAACACTCGGGTGGCGGTCCGGGTTTCAGCACGGAGATGCAACTGTATCCTGATGAAAAACTCGGATTTGTTCTCTTCACCAATGATGGTACGTTTGAAGGATGGAAAATTATGAACTTAGTGACAACGTTAAAGTGGTGATACAAAAAGGCAACTTCGCCTTTTGGCTGAATGTTCCTTTGGATCTAAATCCAGAATCGAAAGCGATGCTGAGCAAGATCCGGGCATGTTATTCCGGCAGGATGGGGCGCAGCTTCATGCGCAAGCTAGTCAGGGAAAACAAGTATCACAAAGGCAAACAACTCGAGGCAAGAAGTAGAGAGATTGCAGAAGCTCTGACGCGCTTGCGGGCGGTCCACGCCTCACTTCTTGTACGGCATTTCCGCAAGTTCGATTTCTGGATTCTTCTCTGCAAAGTAATTCAGCGCCCACTCCCCCGTAAACAAGATGGCAAGTTGTTGCTCGGTGTTCTCAACCAATGCTGAACCTGTAGGGAGACTGATGCCGGCGAGTTTTGCCTGATCAACAGTCGGATCAATCCATCTCAGAAGCTTCCACTCTGTGTGCTCCAACCGACTGGCAGCACCATATTCGCTCTCCAATCTATACTGCACCACCTCGAATTGCAGCGGGCCGACCGCCGCAAGAACGGGCACCTTCTGCCCCGAATTCTTGAGTTGGAATCCTTGCACCACGCCTTCCTGCAACAATTGGCTGACCCCATCTCTGAATTTCTTGTAGAGGCCTGCGTTTGGATTGTAGAGCATCGCGAAGCATTCGGGAGGAAAATGAGGGATCTCGTTGTACACGATGGATTCCTCTTCGGTCAACGTATCGCCTATGGCAAAGCTGGACTGTCCCACGAAGCCAACAATATCACCCGGGTATGCCTCGTCAATGGTCTCACGTTGCTGACCAAACAGCTTGCTCGCATTGGAGAGGCGGACCTTCTTTCCGGTTCGTGAGTGGGTGACTGACATGTCACGGGTGAACTTCCCGGAACATACGCGCACGAACGCTATTCGATCGCGATGCCGGGGATCCATGTTCGCTTGTATCTTGAAGATGAATCCGGAAAACGCGTCCTGCTCCATCGGGATCGTTCTACCTGCACTCGTTCGAGGGCGAGGCGCACCGGCATACTCGAGAAAGCCATCCAGCAATAATTGGACGCCGAAGTTGTTCCGGGCGCTTCCAAAAAAGACAGGAGTCATCTTGCCACTCAGTACGTCCGCAGCATCGAAGGTCTCTCCAGCGTGATCGAGCATCTGCAATTCCTCGATCATCGTACTGTAGGTTCTATCACTTAAGCGTTCACGAACAATCGGATCACCGAGATTGGAGATCTCTACGGGTGCACGGTAGGAACCACTGGCGTTAAGTTCGTAGAGATGCACTTGTTTTGCGTGACGATCAAACACCCCCCTGAACTCGAAGCCCGTTCCCAATGGCCAGTTCATTGGCACCGCCCCGATCTTCAGCACGCTTTCCAGTTCGTCGAGCAACGCAAGCGGGTCCTTTGTCGGCCTGTCAAGCTTGTTCATGAATGTGAAGATGGGAATCTCTCTCCTCCGGCAGACCTCGAAGAGCTTGCGCGTCTGTTTCTCAATGCCTTTCGCTGCATCGATCACCATGACGACGGCATCAACTGCGGTGAGCACGCGGTAAGTGTCCTCGGAAAAATCCTGGTGGCCCGGTGTGTCCAGGAGATTGATGCGATATCCGTTGTAGTCAAACTGCAGCACAGTTGAGCTGATCGAAATGCCCCGCTTCCGCTCGAGTTCCATCCAATCAGATGTGGATTGGCGCTGGTTTTTGCGCGCAGTGACCGAACCGGCAAGCTGAACTGCCCCACCGTACAAGAGGAACTTCTCTGTCAGAGTGGTCTTCCCCGCGTCCGGATGCGAGATGATGGCGAAGGTACGACGTCGCTTGATTTCTTCTTTGATTCCCATTCGATGATTGTTAAGACTCGTGGCTCACATGATAATGAATTCCGCCGCAAGAAGGAATCTCGTAGTGTAATGAAGAGCCCTATTCCGTATATTGTACACCACAACATATGCCTCTTCACTCATCAAGCACTATCGCAGATCATGAGCGACAACAAAATCATCTTCTCCATGATCGGTGTTGGGAAAGTGCACAAGCCCAACAAACAGGTCCTCAAGGACATCTATCTCTCGTTCTTCTACGGAGCAAAGATCGGCGTGCTTGGATTGAACGGCGCGGGCAAGAGCTCTCTTCTGAGGCTGATTGCAGGCGTGGACAAGGACTATATTGGCGAGATAACAGTCCAGAAAGGGATCACTTTCGGCTACCTTCCACAAGAACCCGAATTGGACCTCAGCAAGACCGTGCGCGAGATTGTAGAGGAAGGAGCGCAAGCGACAGTCAAGTTGTTGAAGGAGTATGAGGCCATCAGCGCCAAATTCTCGGAGCCCAATGCAGACTTTGATGCGCTGATGGAGAAACAGTCGAAGCTGCAGGAACAGATCGACCATCTGAATGCCTGGGATCTGGACAGCAAGCTCGAACAAGCGATGGACGCGTTGCGCTGTCCGTCGGGTGATACAAGAGTGTCGGTCATCTCTGGTGGCGAACGCCGCCGTGTGGCGCTCTGTCGGCTGCTGCTACAGGAACCTGATGTGCTTCTGCTCGACGAACCGACCAACCATCTGGACGCTGAATCCGTTGCCTGGCTTGAGCAACATCTCGCACAGTACAAAGGAACGGTGCTTGCCGTGACCCACGACCGGTACTTTCTTGACAACGTCGCTGGATGGATTCTGGAGCTTGATCGGGGGGAAGGCATTCCCTTCAAAGGGAACTACTCATCCTGGCTCGACCAAAAGCAACAGCGCCTTTCTGTGGAAGAGAAGCAAGAGTCGAAGCGCGCGAAAACTTTGGAGCACGAGTTGGAGTGGATTCGCATGAACCCGAAAGGGCGGCACGCAAAGAGCAAAGCGCGTATCTCGGCGTATGAGCGAATGGTGGCAGAGGAGAGTGAAAAGCGGAGTGAAGAGATCGAAATCTATGTTCCCCCTGGCCCGCGGCTCGGCAACCTGGTGATTGAAGCGACGAAAGTCTCCAAAGCATACGGCGATAACCTGCTCTATGAAGAAATGGATTTCTCGCTCCCGCCTGGCGGAATCGTTGGCATCATTGGTCCGAACGGTGCAGGAAAGACCACACTGTTCAGAATGATCACGGGGCAGGAAAAGCCCGATAACGGGGCGATTAGAATCGGCGATACTGTCAAGCTTGCGTACGTTGACCAGAACAGGCCGCTCGATCCGGAGAAGTCGATTTGGCAGGAGATCTCCGGCAGTCAGGATCTCATCATGCTGGGCAACCGTGAGGTGAACTCCCGCGCATACGTTGCGCGCTTCAATTTCAGTGGAACAGACCAACAAAAGAAAGTCGGTGTGCTGTCGGGAGGAGAACGTAATCGCGTTCATCTTGCCAAAGTGTTGAGAGAAGGCGCGAACGTGCTCTTGCTTGACGAGCCGACGAACGACCTCGACGTGAACACCCTCCGTGCACTTGAAGAAGCGCTTCTGAACTTTGCCGGATGTGCCGTGGTGATTACTCACGACCGTTGGTTTCTCGATCGCGTGGCTACTCACATCCTCGCCTTTGAAGGCGAAAGCAAAGTGGCATGGTTTGAAGGAAACTTCAATGAGTATGAAGAAGATCGGCATAAGCGTCTGGGCATCGAAGCCGACCGACCCCACCGGATCAAGTACAAGAAGCTCATGCGGGCGTGAACGACCTCAGTTTTGGCTGTGGATGTCGTACGGTGCCCGTTTCTTGCAATTCAAGACCCTTTTGGATATATTTTTCTGAGGATGTCTCACGGTAACGACAAAGCATAGATGACGATTCAGGAGTTTCAAGTCCACCAAATCCCCGCCCATGAGTTGTATGGGGATTTCTGGTTTAACTCGGAGCCGGTTCCAATTGCGGCGTTGCGCGGGCGCGTGATCCTGCTCGACTTCTGGGATTACTCTGATTGCAGCAGTCTACGCGCTCTTCCATACATGAGAGAATGGCACAAGCGTTACAGTCCGTATGGGCTGATTGTCGTCGGAGTACATACCCCGAAATTTCCCTTCGGGAAGAACCCGCAGAATGTTCAGCGTGCAATCGAGCGTCTGGGTATTGAATATCCCGTCGTGATGGACAACGAAGCAATGGTCTGGTCAAGCTACCAAAACCGTGTCTGGCCTACGAAACACCTCATTGACAGGAATGGATTCGTGCGTTGTGCAGCGGCGGGCGAAGGAAGCTACAGCGCAATGGAACAGGTCATCCACTCGTTACTGTATAGCTCGGGCGTGACGACAGAACTTCCGATCCTTATGGATCCGGTACGTGAGTCTGATCGTACGGGTGCGGTCAGTTACAAAGCAACGCCCGAAATGTTTGCCGGCTATCTAAGAGGTAGTATCGGCAATGTTGAAGGATATAGCCCTGAGTCTGTTGTGGAATATGCCGATCCCAAAATCTACTATGATGGACGGTTTTACGTCGATGGGAGCTGGTTGAATGATAAGAATTCCCTCAAGTATCAGGAGGAGCAAGACCGAGAGGGCCACATTATCGTTAGCTACCAAGGGGCTGAGGTCAACGCCGTACTGAGCGCAAAGGATGACAAACAATTTGAAATGACGGTTCGACAGGACGATCAATTCCTCTCTTCAGAGAACAGGGGAGACGATATTCATGTCAAAGCGGATGGTGTGAGCGTTATCCGAATTGATGAACCGAAGATGTACAATGTTGTCAGGAACAAAGAGTTTGGCGAACACGTCCTCAGACTCAGCACCCGGAGCAATGCATGTGAGCTGTATTCACTGACGTTTGTTTCGAGCGTAATCCCCGAACTCATCTCGAATAACTGATCGTACGACCGCTAAAGGTTGTCTCGACGGCGGGCAGAACGCTCGCCGTTGTCGTTTGTGCGGTTCAACCAGAAAGAATGCAAAGCCGAAATCTGTCATCCGTAATCTGACGTCAGGGTACTGCTCGTGAAATCCTTTCTC
>DPLS01000057.1:0-4119 GCA_003541875.1 Bacteroidota bacterium
CAAGCTTGTATGCATAAAGGTTCTTGAAGGTGTTATAGTAGTTCATTGCGGCGAATTCGAACGAGGCGACATTGTCTTTGTATGATAGAATGATAGCCGTCTTCGCCGCGATCCCTTTTTCAAGGATTGGCTTGCCTTCCGCATCATCGGTATTGTACCTGATGAACGATGTGAATGCAACCGGCGGCACAAATGGATTGTTCGTTACCTTGTCAGGATCGAACAGATTGAATCCGTTCATCCCGCCGAAATACATCTCTCCGGTTCTATCGTCCTTGGCAAATGCACCGCTATTGAACTCATTTCCCTGGAGGCCGTCGCTCTCATCAAAATTCCGGAATACGTTTCGTTGTGGATTATATCGCGATATTCCTTTGACGGTGCTTATCCAGAGATTTCCTCGATTGTCCTCGAGAATCCCATTGATGTAGCTATTGGGAAGACCATCCTTCTCAAAGTATCTTCGAAACGTTCCGGTTTCCCGCTCTAGCCGGTTCAGGCCACTCATTGTTCCCACCCAGAGGGTCCCCGTCCGGTCCTCATGGATGCAAAGAACGTTCTCGTTACTAAGAGTTCGGGGATCCGAGGGGTTACTCCCGAAGTGCGTGAACGCTTCAGTTTCTCGATCGAAGCGATTCAGACCACCCTTGTATGTCCCCACCCACAGCGCGCCTTCGCGGTCTTCATAGAGAGTGAAGACCCCTGGCCCACTCAGCCTGCCCGGAATGGAATCGTTCTGGATATACGCCTTGAAGGTGTTGGTATTGCGATCCAGCCGATTGAGGCCGCCACCGTATGTTCCGATCCAGATTTCACCTCTTCGGTCTTCCAACAGAGCGTAGATTCGATTGTCACTGATGCTCTTGGGATTCAATGGATCGTGCCGAAAATGAGTGAACTTGCCCGAGGTCCGATCAAATTGATCGAGTCCGCTGCTCTGTGTCCCCAGCCAGAGCGAACCAGACTTGTCTTCGAGTATGCATTGCACCAAGTTCTCCCCCAGACTTCTGGCGTTCGCCGGATCGTGCCGATAGTGTGTGAACTTGTCGGTTGATCGGTCCCATTTATCCAGTCCGCCTTCCGTACCAATCCAAACCGTCCCCGGCTTGTCGAGATACATCGAGTACACAGCATTGTGGACAAGACCGTCGGGGTTTTTCGGGTCACTATAATAATGTGCAAAGGTCGCCATTTCCGGATTGAAGTAGTCAATACCATTGATGGTCCCCACCCATATTATCCCTGACCGGTCCTGATACAACGAGTACAAGCGATCATCACCCAAACTTCTCCGATCTGACTCGTTGTGCTTGAAACGGGTAAATGTTTCTGTGAGACGGTCAAAACGGTTCAACCCTCCCCGGAATGTTCCGAACCAGAGTACGCCTCTTCGATCTTCCAGGATCGGCCAGACCCAGTTGTCGCTCAGGCTGTGAGGATTTTTCTCGTCGTGTCTGTAATGCACAAAGCTCTCGCTTTTCGGATCAAACCGGTCAAGCCCCTCCCGTGTTCCAACCCAGATGGTCCCGGATCGGTCTCCGTAAACTGAATAGACTCTGTTGTCTGCAAGACTTGCCGGATCTGACGGGTCATGTTTGAAGATCGTGCTATTCCCGCTTCGGCGATCAAAACGGGTTACCCCTTCACCGATCTTTCCCGACCAACGAACGCCCGAGGGATCCTCATAGGTCGGAAACACCGCCCCGATACGTGCGTACCTGAGATCGACGCTGTCACTTGGTATCTGTGAAAATGATTCAGTGACCCGGTCAAAACGATTCAGCACGTGCGGATTGTTCAGGGTGCTGACCCAGAGTGTCTTGCTGGAATCTTCCGCGATACTGACGACGAAATTATCGTCCAGGGTCGCGGAGTCGGCGGGAGAGTGCTTGAAGACCGTGAAGCCATATCCGTTGAACCTGTTCAGACCATCCTGTGTGCCAAACCACATGAATCCCTGACTGTCCTGCAGGATGCTCACCACACTTCCTTGTGATAGTCCCTGATTCACGGTAAGGTGGCGAAACATTCCCGCTTGCTGGGCGCCAGAGGTGGCGGGAAGAAGAACGGCCACAAAGCATGAGAGATAATATCTGAGGCGCAACAAAACGCTCATCCCAGGCCCCTGCGATGTTCCCCCTTCTTTGCAAATCCGATACTGCTCGTTGTTCATTCGAGTCGGCTTGAGGACAACTTTGATTCTAATAACAAGCTACCACAAGTGCAATACTTGTGGTAGCTTTGAAACGACAGGTGTGATTTCTGGAGAACCCTATTTCAAGAGAAGCATCTTGCTTGTTTGCACAAAATCCCCAGCCTGAATCCGGTAGAAATATACACCGGACGCGACGACAGTCCCGTAGTCGTTTCTGCCGCTCCACTGGACT
The DNA here is from genome assembly GCA_003541875.1 of Bacteroidota bacterium. Classification (GTDB taxonomy): domain Bacteria; phylum Bacteroidota; class Ignavibacteria; order UBA10030; family UBA6906; genus UBA11986. Next base: position 2,388 of record DPLS01000057.1, read on the forward strand.
TCGTGAAAGCCAGCATCTTGTTCTCCTTCCGCGAGTCGCGCTACCTCCTGCCCGAGCACATTGTGAATCGTCAACTTCACATTAGTCTGCCTGGGCAGTCCATATCGAATCTGTGTTGTGGGATTGAATGGGTTTGGATAGTTTTGAGAGAGCGAAAATGTCTCCGGAATGTCCATCGATTGTTGAGTCCAATTCGAACCGGCTTGTTTGGCAAGTCCCGAGAAAGAGGTTGCCAGAGTCATCTGCACCTTCTTTCCAACGGTAATATCTTTTGCCAGAAATGCACCTGTTGCTTGTGTTCTGTCACCCATCACGAGTGTGCCGTTCTTTGCATAGAGATTGGCAAAGACTTTGGCATCAGGATATATGTTCACCGCTTTCGAGAATGGGCTGATTCCATCCGTGCCCGCAATATAGAAGACAATCGAGGATGCATCTATCGTGCTTCCTTGAGCGGGTCCTACATATGCATCGTCTTCAACCTGGAATCCGAGCGAGATCCGTACGTGGGTCGGTGCTGTGAAGACAAGCTTGGCATGCTCCTCCACCTCCAAGCTCTTGATCTCGTAGGTTCCGCCGGTAAAAGTCAGGGTCCCCCAAGCATCAACGTATATAGTTCTGTATCTGCCGGGAGCCAACGTCACCTGCCTGTTCGACCTGACAGTAATGTCCTGAGTGCCGATGGTTGCCGTTTCAAAAGCGGGCAGCGTACCCACGACAGGAAGCGACAACGGCGTTTGTGTCGTGCCCGTGATTGTTCCGGTATTTGCAAGCTGATTGTAGAACACATTGCCTGCAACATTCGACCCGGCGAGAATCGTGATACGAGAGGCCTTCAGAGTGTAATTGCCAGGTGTGGTAACACGCTTGCCTAGAGACAGCTCAACTCCCGAACCCGTTCTCGTGTTGTTCACGATGACGCTTCCCGAAACGATGTTTGATGTATCCTGGATGGAAATGCTGTTCGTAGCAAACAGCACCGCGTTGGGAACGAACGGCGGTACAACAAAGAACGACTGCTGGCTTTCCCGTGGGAACGTCGTACCAGGGAGAGTTGGATTGGGCACCGACGCAACAACCTTGAAATTGTACGTACCGGGGAAGTTTGTGCTGTCGTATGTCCCAATGTAAGTGCCATCGCCCTGACTAACAAGTTGAAGCGAGGGAAGCTCAGGTGTCGTAGCGCCGGGGCGTGTAATTTGCGCTATGACAGTTGCGTCAGTAACCGGCTCACCCGCCGACGGGTCAAAAGTAGTATGTTCCTCCCCCGGCACTCCCCCACCTCTTCTAAGGACTGCTTGGATTGTAACAGGATCTCTGGGATTGTAGGTCGACCTCGCGAGTTGAACATCCATTGCCACGCTCGCGTCAGCCACGAGATGGAACAAGATCTTCTCTCCATTCGGTGTCCCTGTATTGTCTCCTTCCAGATGTGATAGCCATGTGCCGGGAGGCGGACCAGGGATATAGTAGTAGGCATAGGTTGAGCCTTCAATATATTTTCCCCCGGGGAACTTCGTGCCAACGTTTGCGGGAGAGACAATGTAGTCAGGGAGCGGAGCCCCTTGGACAAGAGGAGCCTGACCATTAATACCCGGCGCATCAAATCCCGGAGGTACCAAGAAAAGAACGAACCTGCTCCCTTGCCAGTTTGTGGCGGGGAGGAGTGACGTCGTACCAGGATCAATAGCTCCCTGCCAATTGGTAGCACCCTGCCAGTTCGTGGCACCCT
>DPLS01000057.1:4403-7226 GCA_003541875.1 Bacteroidota bacterium
AGTTCGTGGCACCCTGCCAGTTCGTAGCACCCTGCCAGTTCGTAGCACCTTGCCAATTGGTGGCGCTGGCAACAGTTGAACCAGCGACGATCAGCTGGAGGCCTGTCACATCGTTCCAAACCTGCTTGAGAACCTGACTGATTGTTGTGTTGTCAGTGAGGAAGTACGCCCCTCCAGTCACGTCCGCCATTCCGCTGCTCAGATTTTGCCCAGAGCTTCCGGGAAATCCCATAGTGAAGAGGCGGATATGCGAGACGTTGAGAGCCGCTGCGGCAGCCTGGGCATTTGTTGCGTCATTGGTCTCATCAGCGCTGAAAAGAACTGTCGCCTTTATTCCGAGTGCAGATCCGCCCATGAGCGTGTTGATCTGGTTCAACGCCCCTGTGAGATCAGTCGATCCATTCGCGGTCAGCGCTCTCAGATAGTTCACCGCATTGGTAATCTGAATGGGCGGTGCACCGCCACTTCCTGGCAGGCCCACTGTGGCTTGAAAAGCAGAACCGCCAAACTGGAAGATAGTGATCCGATCTCCAAACCGAAGCTTGGTGATCAGTTCTTCCGCACTGTTCCTCGATGCAATGAATGCATTGTAGGTGGTTGCAAAGGAAGCGGAACCGTCAAAGACGAGCGCAAGGTCAAGATGGCTGTCAGGAACATTATTATACATCCAGGCAATTCCTGCACCGTCGGCGGGTTTCAGTGTTCGTTTGGCATTCTCCTGGTCTTTTATAAACCCGTACATAGTGACGTTTTGGTTTTCAAAGAGCATGTCGGGGACGTACTGCGGATAGCCGGGGTTATAGATATCGGCAAGGCCGAGAACGTGGCCAGTTTCATGGGTAACCGTGGCTTCAATGTCTTTCGGCTGAGCTCCCGGCGGGTCTACTATGGAACCGGCATCTTCTTGGACGGGCCCAGGCATAGTTTCAAACGCAAAAGTTTGCCTGTTGATTGCCATGTCGGCGTCCGTGATCTCTCCCGTAATCGCATTGTAACGAAGCCGGGTTACAGCAATAACATTGTCAGGAGCACCAGTGGCTGCATTCCACGTCCCCGCCGCGTTTGTTCCATCAACCCATACAATATTGTTGAATCCGTCGGGATTCCCTCCCCACTTCGCATCCACGGTGTCTGAGACCGTCGAAGGAGTTGGATCGAGATATTGCGAGATTTGTAATGGAGAAACCTGGCCCCATATACCAAAGGAACTTCGCATTGCAGCCTGGAAGCCGCTACTCGTCGTCGTCCGGCTCAGCCGAAACTTCAACAAGCCATCACGCCAATGCAGAGGGATCCCAGACAGAGTGAGGTTGACGACAAAGTGTCCACCTCCTTGATTCGTGCCGGGGTCGTAGTATCTCGTTCGTACCCCGACGGGTAGATTCGCGGCAAACTCAGACGTGTTGTTTTCGAAATCCGTCGCCGTCGCCGTTACAAACTGACCATCGTTGAGATGTCTGGTCACGATCTTTGTGAACGATGCATAACCTATGCTGTCTGTTGTCACCAAAGAATCCCCAATCAGTTCAGACCCTTCACCGTTAACATCACTGCTTGAATCACTCAGGTAGATCTGAACCCGGAACGCTGAATTCGGCCACGTGAGAAGTGAGCCTTCAACTTGCGAATTCTCCAGTACATTTGTCGGCACGGAAACAAAGTGAAGTAGCGGGGAGTTCACGCCGAAGTTGACTGTCAAAGGCGTCGCGGGGCGTATCAGCGGCTGAGAGGGACCGGGCGGGTATGCATTCGCTGTAATCCCATTTCCCCCCAGATCGATCCCTATCCCTGTGTTTGAATAGATCTGATTGCCAAGTATTCCGTTATTTGCCGGCGGAACGACTGCGGACACTGTCCGTACGTCCACGCCATTGCCACCATTGGAATAGATGATATTCCCGTCGCCGGAATTCGTGCCGCCAACGAGGTTTCCATTCCCATCCTCGATACAGACGCCATGACTTCCGTTGTTATGAATCAGGTTTCCCTGAACCACGTTGTTGTCACTCATAATGCAGATTCCGGAGCCGGTGAAATTCCTAACTTCCAGATTCCGAACCGTGCTTCCTTGAGGCGTGTAGCCAGATTGATTGGAGAACCCCCCGCGTATTTCGAATCCATCCCCGTTACCCGAATATGAAGGCGACGGCTCCACAATGATCGACGACCCACCAGTCACAGTCTGATCGGTCAGCGTCAAGGGCTGATACAATTGTATGGTCCGCTGAGCTTCAGTGCCCGTGAGATTGAATTGCACTGAATCGAGCCCGGGATTGCCATTCGCGATGTTGAGAGCCCAGCGCAGTGTTCCCACAGCGGGAGGGCCAGAATTATCCTGATTTGAGGTTACCGGAATTGCCTGGGTGGCATTCCTTCCAAATTTTGCCTCGATGGATGTGACAGTATCGAGAAGTACGGTATACTGGTATCCCGAAATTTCTGTCTGAACGGCACCCTTCGTGACAATCCATGATACAAAGTGATAGTTTGGTTCTGGGACCGCGGTCAGACTCTCGGATTGTCCGTCTTCATATGGCTGAGCATAATTGGTGAGCGGAGTACTCGAACTCCCAACCGTGAAGCGCCCTCCTGTCGCATTGCTCAGAGTATACGTTCGTGTTCCTGTGTAAATGTCATAGGCCACGTCGTACGTTCTCGCATTGACCTGCAACGGATACCAATTATGCGAAAACGTGGTGCTGATCGTGTGGGAAGCAGCCACGTTAGTGAAAGAGTACGTCGTGTCCTTCGGTTGGTAGACCTGTGCTTGAGCAGTGAACCAGGGAACACTGTCGACTACCACGCTGGCAACATGAAAGTGGG
>DPLS01000043.1:0-3116 GCA_003541875.1 Bacteroidota bacterium
TGTCGAGCGACTTCCAGTATCTTGTCGGCGCGCAAATAGCTGTCTGCGGCAACGCCGCTGCCGATGCAATAGGCTTCATCCGCCTCTGCGACATGGCGCGACAGCGCATCGGCATCGGTATATACCGCAACGCTTTTTACACCCATGCTGCGCAGGGTGCGAATGATGCGACAGGCTATGGCACCGCGATTTGCAATCAGGACCTTCTTGATCTGGCGGTGGGTCATTAGTCAGCCTTCAACTCAACAACAGTAGCCCCGGTGCCACCCTCATTCCATTCGCCGAGCCGGAAAGACTTCACGCGCGGATGACTGGTGAGAAAGTCGGTCACTTTCTTTCTTAGAGCTCCGGTTCCTTTCCCGTGAATGATATCGATGCGATGGAGTCCCGCAAGAGTTGCAGTGTCAATGAACTTGTCAACCAGTGGCAGTGCCTCTTCCCCGTTCATTCCCCGAAGATCAAGATCCGTCGGAATTCGATCAGGCTTTTCGGCCTGAACAAATGAGACGACTCTCTGGTGGCTCGGGCGTGCCCGTGTCGTGCGAAGCTCGGCCAATGCCACTTTCATCTTTACAATCCCGAAGACGACGACAGCACTCTTTCCATCTGCTATGATGCTTCGAACCTCACCAATCTCTCCACCTGTTCTCAACTGCACCGAGCTGCCAATTGTGATGCGATCCTCAGAAACTGCTTCCTCTTCTTCAACAACGGTGACCTGTTCCCGTTCGATGTTTTGCCTGACAGCGGATACCTCCAGCCGAACATCCTTCAGAACCTCTTTGTCGGCCTTTGATTCCCTGATCTCCCGCACGCTCCGCTCGATCAGCGCATTGGCCCGTTCAACTATTTCCTTTGCTTCATCAAGAGCCTTGCGTTTGACCTCTTTCAGTTCCTTTGATTGTGCAGCGATCTTTGCTTCATACTCCTTGATCATTGCGTCGACGTGCGCTTTCTCCCCTGCCAGGGATTCCAACTCAGAACGGTATTTCTGCGCTGAACCTTCAAGTTCACCGATGAGCCCTTCGAGTTTCGTCTGTTGGTGTCCGAGCAGTTCACGAGATCGGGTGAGCAAGTTCCTATCAATTCCCAACCTGTCCGCCATCTCAAGAGCATAACTGCTCCCCGGGATCCCAGCCTTGAACCTATATGTCGGAGTCAGCGTGGCCTGATCGAACTCCATGGCGCCATTCTCCACTCGATCAGCCTCGTGCGCAAAGACCTTCAGTGCGCCATGATGGGTGGTTGCCACAGTACAGCAGCCTCGTTTCGTAAGCCACTCCAGCATCGAGGCCGCAATGGCTCCACCTTCAGCCGGGTCGGTTCCTGAGCCAATCTCATCTATCAGGACCAAGCTCTCGTGGTCAGCCTCGTCGGCAATTTGCCGCAGGTTCTTGAGGTGGGAGCTGAAAGTGCTCAAGTCATTCTCGATGGATTGCTCATCGCCGATATCAACAAAGAGTTTCTTGAACACTCGCACCACAGATTGGTCGGAGGCCGGAATATGTAGTCCGACCTGGGTCATGAGCACAAGCAATCCCACGCACTTCATCGCAACACTTTTCCCACCGGCATTGGGACCGCTGATGACAAGCGTGCTGTACTCACCACCTAATTGAAGGTCGAGAGGAACTGTGCCTTTATGTCCGTGTGTCATCATCAGCAGCGGATGGCGTGCCTGGATAAGCTTGAGCTGACCAGTTTCCACAATGCTGGGGGACACACCAAGAATCTCGATTGAGTACTTCGCCTTTGCTTGAAGCGCATCGAGACGGGCAAGTATGTCAAGATTGTTAAGAAGGTGTTGCCTCACTTCGCGAATCTGAGAGGTCAGCTCTCTCAGAATCCGTTCGACCTCCCGTTGCTCCTGAAACTGCAGGCTGCGAATGTCGTTGTTTGTTTCGAGCGTTTCCGATGGCTCGATGAAGACAGTTGCGCCGCTAGCTGAGGCACTATGGATGAATCCTTGTACGCGGTTCTTGTGCTCAGCCTTCACAGGTATGACCATCCGCCCTTCGCGAGTCGTGATGATATCATCCTGACTGAAGCCCTGATCCGATACTGACTTCAGAATTGCTTCGAGACGTTTGCGGAGTTGATCGTACTTCTCATTGACGGCGCGGCGAATAGACTGAAGCTCTTTGGAAGCGTTTGCCTTCACCGCTCCGGATTCGTCGATTGCTCGCTCGATGTTGTAGATGAGGACTTTGTCGATATGCAAAGGCTCGGCAATTCCCCACACGAGGAGGAACTGCACTCGCCGCTTTGCAAGAAACTCCCGAAGGGCCTTCGCTGCCTTCAACGTCAATCCAATCTGCAGCACCTCTCGAGGCTGGAGAACTGCTCCTTCAACACCTGACTTCTGAATGGACGACCTGACCGGATGGATACCTTCAATGGGAAGGAAGCCCTCCGTCTCGATCAGATTCTTGACTTCAGAGATACAGGAGAGTTCGTTTCTAATTGCAGAGACGGAACTGGAAAACGAGAGTTGTGAGAGAACCTCCCTGCCAGGCTCTGACGTCGCGTACCGTTGCACCCGTTGAAGGACTTTCTCAAATTCCAGTTTTGCTGCTGCGTGTTCGAATTCCATCACAACAAATCAGAGCTTTCCCATTGTCAGCCACCAAGCCGCTTCTTCACCATCTCTTGAATCAGCCTGCCGTCTGCCTTCCCCTTCAGTTGCTTCATAACTTGCGGCATCACTTTGCCGAAATCCGCCGGTGACCCTGCACCTGTCTCAACTACAACTTGCTCGATCACCTTGACAATGTCATCGGCAGAAATTTGCTTGGGGAGGTATTCCTGAATTATGGCAAGCTCCTGCCGTTCTTGCTCGGCAAGCTCGGGCCTGCCTCCTTTCTCAAACTGCTCAATGGACTCCTTCCGCTTCTTTGCCGCACTCATCATCACCGACGTCTCATCTTCAGGCGTCACCGTCTTCCCCGTACCACGCATTTCAATCTCTTTCTCCATCAACACGGCCCGCAACGTGCGCAGTGTTTCAAGCCTCGTCTTGTCTGGCTGCTTCATCGCTACCTTGATCTGTTCGCTGATCTGATCCTTAAGAGCCATCTGTCACTCCTTTACAAAAAAAAAGCGGGAGCCACTCTGTG
>DPLS01000043.1:3345-4479 GCA_003541875.1 Bacteroidota bacterium
AAAAAAAAAAGGGGGGAGCCACTCTGTGCGTCCCCGCCTCTGAATTCGTCGACGTTGGTTGGTATCTTCTTCAACTGGATGTGTTCTGCGCCTGCGTGGGAACTATCGTACACTCTGCCCGGGTGAAAAACCATGACAAAATTAGAAGAATTCGAGCTGAAAGTCAACTGGAATTCTGACCGCATCTTCATCCTCCATAGATCTTGATTACATTCCCGCTAACGCTCCCTGCCTCATCAGAACAGAGATAAAGAGCAAGTTCAGCAATCTCTGCCGGTTTTACCCATTTGGAAAAGTCTGCGTTGGGCATGGAGAGCCTGTTGGCCTCGGTGAGGATGGTGCTTGGAGCGATTGCATTCGCGGTGATGCCGGTACCTCTGGTCTCTTCCGCAATTGTTTCGGTGAGTGTGACGACGGCCCGCTTAGAGATGGCGTATGGTCCCTTCCTCGCTACAGGTGAGAGAGCGGGCATTGCAGCGATGTTCACGATGCGACCGAAGTTTTGCCTGCGCATAACCCTGAGCACCGCACGACAAATCAGGAATGCAGTACGAACGTTCAATTTCATGATGCCTTCGAATTCCTCCAGTGCTAATTCATCGATGGTCTTTCCCCCCGTGTAACCACCTGCCGTGTTCACGAGGTAGTCAACAGTCCCGAATCTCTTCACAACCTGAGCGAGGAAACCATCCACTTGATCTTCTACCGTGAGGTCGGTTCTTACAGTGAGTAAATTCGTGCGATCTTGTGCAACTCGTTTCGGAAGATTGGCAAGAGACGCGTCCGAAGCGAAGGGTACAGCGATGCTCAGACTCTGGTCGTGGAAACGACTGGCACAAACACTTCCCAGGGCTCCTGTACCACCTGTTATGATTGCGGTCTTGCCGGAGAACGTCATAGAAGTTGAAATGAATGTGGTGGACAGTGGAGTGTCGACTCTGGAAGATATTCTTCCGACGAAAGAGAATCAAGGTCTCCAACCTGACGGTCCCTCCACACTTGGGACCTGAAGCGCATTGGGTACGAGTTGCATTTTGCCCGTCGTAACGTTACCTTTTAGTAGTCTTTTGTCCCATTTGAGTAATAGTGAGTGAATGGTACGATCAACGCTCGTGTGGCTCTTTGCGTCTCTTC
>DPLS01000149.1:0-122 GCA_003541875.1 Bacteroidota bacterium
GACGGTTTCATCCACAACAATGCTGCTGTCTGCAAGGCCGTTCTCAAAAATGATGATATCATCGATGACCTCAACAAGAAGGTAGTCCATGACGTCATTGAGATCATGCGCGAGAATCCCGC
>DPLS01000149.1:433-574 GCA_003541875.1 Bacteroidota bacterium
CGCGTGGCCGACCTGGCGACGAACATCGCTGAAGAGGTGATCTTTATGGCCGAGGCGAGAGTTGTGAAGCACCATCTCGGGGATTCCGAGGTGCAAGGGTCATAGCCCTCTCTTAAGATTCCCCTTTGCTGAGAACCCCGC
>DPLS01000149.1:914-1037 GCA_003541875.1 Bacteroidota bacterium
CGGATTTACCTGCTCAGAAAAGTCTTCGAGTGGATTATCCTTCTAACTTCAAGTGGGTAACGGCAAGCCGGAAGAGAGAACAAGGGACGCATTGGGAAAGATAATCACAGTAACCAACCAGAA
>DPLS01000149.1:1284-3982 GCA_003541875.1 Bacteroidota bacterium
GGCGGAGTCGGCAAGACAACCACTGCCGTCAACCTGGCGGCATGTCTTGCAGTTGCCGAAAAGAAGACGTTGCTTGTCGATACCGACCCACAGTCAAATGCAACGAGCGGTGTGGGACTGGAAGGCTCCTTCGAAGGACAGAGCATTTATGAAGTACTCATCGGGAGTATCACTGCAGGTGCTGCCGTTCGGCAGACCCAGATGCCCTTCCTATCCGCCATCCCATCTCATATCAATCTTGTGGGGGCGGAGGTGGAGTTCATTGAGCTTGATGATCGCGAGCGCCGGCTGAAGGATGCGCTGCAGACGATCAAGGACGAGTTCGATTTCATCATCATCGATTGTCCACCCTCACTGGGGATCCTCACACTCAACGCCATGAATGCTGCCGATTCGGTGATCATCCCCGTTCAATGCGAGTATTACGCGCTTGAGGGGCTCGGTCAATTGCTCAATACGATCAGCATGGTCAAGAAGCAAATGAACGAGCAACTCGATATTGAAGGAGTGCTGCTCACAATGTTCGATAGCCGGCTGCGTCTCTCGAACCAGGTTGTGGAGGAAGTGAAGCGGCACTTTGGTGAGAAGGTGTTTAATGTTGTGGTCACGCGGAATGTTCGCCTGAGTGAAGCGCCAAGTTTTGGCAAGCCCATCATTCTCTACGATGCAATGTGCACCGGCTCCCGGAACTACATGGACCTTGCGCACGAAGTCCTTGCACGCAACAATCATATTGTTGAGGCGGCCTAGCATGGGGGACCCTATGACGACAAAAGGGAAACAAGTACTCGGACGAGGTCTTGCTTCGTTGATTCCGAAGCCGGTCGTGTCCGCGCCAGTTGCCCAACCTGCAGGGCGGCAGGATGATGGCGTAACCAACGAGACCATCGCGACTATCGAGATCGCAAAGATCCTCGCAAACCCCTACCAACCCCGCGCTGATTTTGATCCTGTTGCGCTTGATGAGTTGAGACAGTCGATTGTTGAGAAGGGCATTATCCAGCCGATCACGGTGCGCCGGTTGGAGGATGGTTATCAGCTTATTTCGGGTGAGCGGCGTGTGCGTGCAGCAAGGGAAGCTGGCCTCGCGCGCATTCCAGCGTACATCATTCAGGTCAGATCCGATGAGGAGATGCTGGAACTCGCGCTGATCGAGAATTTGCAGCGTGAGCATCTCAACCCGATAGAGATAGCGATTTCGTACAAGCGCCTGATAGAGGAAGTACAACTTACGCACGACCAGCTCTCCCAGCGGATTGGCAAAGACCGGACGACAATCACCAACTTTCTCCGGCTGCTGAAGCTTCCCGATGCCATCCAGAATGCTGTCCGTCGGGGCGAGGTGAGTTCGGGTCATGCGCGTGCTCTGATCAATGTTGAAGACCCCGCCGTGCAACTGGCCATCTTCCATCGTATCATCGACAAACAGATTTCTGTCCGGGAAGTCGAGCGTCTTGCCCGGGACTACCAGCGCAAGAAGTCGAAACGGTTGCCGGTTACCCTGCCTGTTGGAGCCACTGGGGTAACGGCAATAGCTAGCTCAATTGCCAGCGTTGAGGACAAACTCCGCCAGCGCCTCGGTACGAAGGTGAACGTCAAGACGATGCAGGACGGCAAAGGGGAGATAATTGTTGAATACTACTCGCCGGATGATTTGGAGAGATTGATTGAGTTGATGGCAGGAGAATAGAAACACAAAGATCAAAAATCCACAATCAGCAATCCGAAATCACCAATCCTCAACCCGAAATGACAAAGCTTCCGATCCTCACCAAAAACGCTCCCGCTCCCATTGGACCATACAGCCAGGCCATTGTTGCCAGTGGAACGATGATCTTTACCGCAGGACAGATTCCTGTTGTTCCGACCACCGGTGAGCTTGTTGCGGGCGATATCACGGAGCAAACGAAGCAGGCACTTGTAAATATAAAAGCAATTCTTGAGGCCGGCGGTTCAAGCCTCGCCAACGTCGTGAAGACCACGGTGTTCCTGAAGGACATGAACGAGTTTGCGGAAATGAACAAGGTGTACGCTCAGTACTTTGGGCAATCCTCTCCAGCCCGCTCCACGGTGGAAGTAGCGCGGTTACCGAAGGACGTTCGGGTCGAGATCGAAGCGATCGCCCTCGTCAACGACTGAGGATAGCGTATGAAGTGGATGGTTGTTGCCCTTCTGGCGCTTGTGACACCATCGCTCTTCGGACAGATCGAGACCGTTCCTGCCACACAAGATTCCGTTGTTCCGCCTGAGCCAATCATTCCGACCGGCATAGTTGCGGCAAAGATCGACACCGTAACCAAATACCATCCGACAAAATCTCCCGGGCTGGCCATGCTGTATTCTGCGCTCCTGCCCGGCTCGGGGCAGGCGTACAACGAGTCATATTGGAAAGTCCCTATTGTCGTTGGATTCGGTGTCTACTTCGCCTCGATGTGGCTGCATAACAACCGGTTGTATCAGGACTACCGTGACAAATACATCGCGAGCATTACTCCTGAAAACCCGGACGGCATCCAAAGTCTCCAGACGCTCAGAGAGTTCTATCGTGACCAACGGGATACATTCACATGGTACTTTTTCATTCTCTACTTTCTGAATATTGCTGATGCCTACGTGGATGCGAGTCTTTACGATTTCAACGTTGGCGATGATCTCTCGATCAGGCTCATGCCGGAAACAGGGACGAGGCTGACGCTGA
>DPLS01000162.1:0-312 GCA_003541875.1 Bacteroidota bacterium
GAGAGTCCGAGACCGCTCCCTTTGGTACTATGCACAAGGCCCGACGACACCCGATAGAACTTCTCAAAGATCCTCTTCTGGTGTTGCGGATCAATCCCGATTCCCTGATCCTGCACATCCGCGTATACCATGCCATCAGCTGTGCCTGTTGAGATTGCTATGGACTTCTTCTGGTCACTGAATTTCACCGCATTGTCAATGATGTTCAGCAGCGCCTCGGAGATGGACTCGGTATCTGCGATGATCGCTGGAAGACCCTCGTCGAGTCTTGATGTCACTGCAAATCCATGATGCGCAAGGTGTGTTTCGTAG
>DPLS01000162.1:635-5695 GCA_003541875.1 Bacteroidota bacterium
CGTGAGAAGTTCAGGATGTTGTTCACGAGTCTCGTGAGCCGTTCGGTCTCCTGTACGAGTGTGTCATAGTACTCCTGCTTTTTCTCCTCCGAGGGGATCCTCTTCATCTGGAGCGTCTCGCCGAACATGCGAATGAGCGAGAGGGGTGTCTTGAGTTCGTGTGAGACGTTGGAGACGAAATCTGATTTCAATTGTGCCAGCTCGACCTCACGCCGGACCGTGCGAAAGACAAACCACGCACCCGCAATGAGGACAAGGTCGAGCAGACCGATCAACACGAGATTGCGGTAGAAACGCTCGCGCACGACCTCCTCAATGGTCTTCCCCTTAAGCCGAATGCCGACGACATAGTCGGGGAAGAGCCAGAGTTCCTTCGTCTGGCGGATGTCTGTTGGCGACATGGTTCCGGTAGAGTAAATGAATTGGCCGGAACCTCGTTGGTTCACAGCCACGAGGAAATCGTCGCCGGCGGCCTCTTCCAGCTTCGGGCGCAACACGTCACGGATGAACTCTTCCGCGTCCAAAACGATGCCGACGATGGTGTTCTTTCCCGGGATGCTCTTCGCTACGAACACGAGAGCGACAGACTTCGTTGCCATCGAGTCACCGATCGAGAGAGAGCTTATCTTTCGGTATCCTGCCGCCTCAAATCTAAACAGGCGTTGAATGCTGTTGGGCCGCAGTGCAGAGCGGACATCATCAGCGCTCAGGGAATGTCCGTTGGTTTCCGTATCCGGTTGGAGGATATCAATCTTTGAGAACAGACTATCCGTTATGAACAGACTCTGAATGCCGGCATTCTCACCAAGAAAAGGGGAGAAGAGAAGCTGATAATTCTGGGGAATGCGGGAGCGATCCACGAGGAGACCGTTGATGGAGTTCACCCAGCTGTTGGCAACGTCCCACGCGTACTGATTCAGTGAGAACAATACCACTTCAAGCTGCTGTTTGTAGATTTCGGCGATAAGCGCTTCGCTCTGCGAGAGCGTGGTGAATTCATAGGCCGAATAGAAAATAGCCGGTAGCAGAACCAAGAGAAGAAGTACTGAGGCCAGCTTGCCGGTGGTTCCAATATGTCTGAGTTTCTCAAGCGTGGTTTTCATTGCGAAGAAAAGGTATCCATTCCGTGCTGCAAGAGCAAGAAAAGACCTACCGAGTTCAGAGTCACCTTTGGATTGCTGCCGCATTGAAACGAGCCGGTAGCATCAGGAACAGCAGACGCTTGCAGCCAATTCAGGTGGTTGGAGCGATGTCGCCGGTGCGTTTTATCTTGCCCCCGGCTGTTTTCGGCAGAGCGGGGACAAATGCAACAACAGTCGGAGTCTTGAAGTCTTCAAGATGTTCCCTGCAGTAGGCCTTCACCTGTCGCTCTGTCAAGCTTCGTCCTTCCTTCAAGACAATCTCCGCTCGAATGGCCTGACCGAGGATCGGATCGGGAACGCCGATGACGCGAGCCTCGTGTACTTCGTCGAGTTGATAGAGCACGTCCTCGATTTCCTTTGGCGCGATGCGTTCACCACGGCTTTTGATAACCTCATCTTTCCTTGCAACAAAATAGAAGTAGCCTTCTTCGTCCTGCCGGAAAAGATCGCCTGAGTGGAGTACCCGTTCCCATGGGTAGCGGCCGGCCGTTATCACTCTCGCTGTTGTCACGGGATCGTTCCAATATCCCAGCATTACGTTGGAACCCTGCACGACAAGTTCGCCGGTCTGCCCGTATGGAAGCCGTTTGCCGTCGGCATCTGATATCCATAGCTCAACATTCGGCATTCCCCGCCCCACCGAAGTTGGTCTTTGTTCGAGCTGATCGGGAGGGAGGTAGGTCGTCCTTAAGCACTCAGTCAATCCATGCATCAGGTAGATCCTGGCCGTTGGGAAGATCTTCTTGATCTTGGGAATAAACGGTGGCGGCATTGCCGCAGCGGCGTTGGTGATGTACCTCAGCGATGAGAAGTCTTCGTTGGCAAGCGACTCGAGCTGTGTGAGAATGGCGTACATTGTTGGGACGCCAGCAAACCCGGCTACGCGTTCATCCTTTATTCGCCTTGCAAGCTCGTACGGAAAGCCGAAACCCTTTTCGAGAACAAGTCTTGCTCCAGTCTTGAACGTCACCAGCAACTGAAGCAACCCGTAGCCGAACGAGAGAGGAAGGACCCCAAGGATAACGTCCTCGGAGTTGTTCTCGAGGTATTCAATGATAGAATCGACTGCAGAGTCAATATTGCGATGAGCGAATGTAACACCCTTGGGCTCGCCTGTCGACCCGGATGTGTAGATAATTGCCGCGAGATCGAGATCAATTATCTGGGGGATGGATGTCGACGGTTGGGCTTTGCAGGCCGATTCGAAACTCGTTCCAATGTCGTGGCCGACATTGTTGCCCGTGATGATGAGTTGGGGTACCGTGGTACAGAGCGCCTGCGCTTTGTGAACGAGGTCCAATCGGTGCTGAGGAGCAATCAGGAACCTGGCAGAACAATGGTTGGCGATGAAACCGAGTCGTTCCGGTGGCGCGGTGTTGTTTATGACAACGAAACATCCACCTGCTTCGAGTATGCCGAAAATCGAGATGACGGCTTCAACACAGTTGTCAAGGTATACCGCAACGCGCTCTCCCTTCTGAAGTCCGTTGGCGTGCAGGAACGCCGCCAAGCCGCGGGCAGAAGACGAAAGGGAAGAATACGTATGGCGCGTTTGTCCTGTCACCAGGGCAATTTTGTCCGGGGAGCGATGTGCCGACTGTCGAAGATACTCGTGGAGTAACATACTTAAGCGGCTGCCCCCGTGGTCTTTCGTGAGACAAAAGAGACAATCTTGTTGACAGAGTCGAAGTTCTCCGCGACAAGGTCGCTGTCGGCAAACTTCACCTGGAACTTTCCCTCGAGAAAGGCGATGAGTTCAAGAATTCCCGTTGAGTCAACCACACCTGAGCCGAGGAGCGATTCGTCGTTGTTCAGCTTCTTCGTATCGCTGAAGATGAAATTCTTCCTGATAAAGTCGGCCACCTCTGTCTGAATGTGTTCCTGCTGCATGATGTTCCTTCTGTCGTTAATGAGTTGACGTGTGGACCCGGTCGATGAACGTTGTGAATTCGATCCTCTTACCTGGAACACCGCCATTGTGGTTGATGAACTGATCCACTACTAATTGCGTTGAGAGTATTCCCACAAGGCCCATGTTGTCCGTGTTGCTAAACACGGCTTCAGGGCTTGCGGCGCGGTCTTTGCATTTGGCATACAGTCCCCGTACGGCTTCCACGTCAAACAGGCCGGCACTACGTAGAGCCGAATCGGCAAAGAGCTCATCGACATATTCTGGAGCTTCCGTCCCGACGAACGCAATCGCATCGGGGGCACGGTAGGGCTGTTTGGGACGGTTGATGATCTGGTCCGGGATGATTCCGTCTGCAACCTTCTTCAGGATGAACTTCTCATTGAGCCCATTCAGTTTATACTGAGCCGGCAGGCCGTTGCAGAAGTCCATCACGTCGGCATCGAGGAATGGGAACCGTCCCTCCACGGAATGCGCCATCAGCATGCGATCTCCCTGTGATGAGATGAGATACGACGAGAGGAGCGTCTCGACCTCAATGAACTGCGCCTGCGCAAGTGGATCCCACCGGTGAAACTCCAGGGGCAGAGTTTCAAGGTAATTTGGCGGAGGAGCGGACTTGAGTAAGTGGCGCGCTTCTGCGGAGAAGAATCTTCCAAGCGACCCAGTTGTCGACCATCGCGGTTCGTGTGAGAACCCTGGTTGATCAGCACGATCGAGACCACGTTTCCAGAATTCTAGTGCCATTCCCTTTGCTTGTTGTGGCGATCGGGCAAGATAAGGATAGAGTCTATCAAAGAGGAGCGGCCTGATGTGTGAGCCGGGCTGATGGGACCAGAACATCCTGATCTTTGCTTCCCGGAAGAGATCGTATCCGCCGAGCATCTCGTCCGCTCCCTCGCCGGTGAGCACCGCCTTGATGCCGGTATCGCGCACGAGGCGCGAAAGAAGATAGAGCGGAGCCGGTGCAGTACGCAGGATGGGTCGTTCCGTATGCCGGACGACGTCGGGGAACACGCGGGCAATATCGCTCTTCCGTACTAGGACTTCCTGATGATTGGAGTCGATGGTTTTTGCCATTGTGCGCTGATGCTCGGTCTCGTCAAACTCAGGATCTTCAAACCGGATGGAGAACGTCTGGAATGTTCCCTCTTTCGCTTCTCGACCAAATCGCGCTGTCAAGGAACTATCCAAGCCGCCGGAGAGATAGCTTCCCACGGGGACATCCGAGCGAAGCACGCGGAGCTGAGTAGCTCGTTTCAGTTTGTCACGCAACGCTTCTGTTGCTTCTCCTACCGAACTGAACCTTGTCTCATTATACGATGGGCGCCAGTACTGAATGTCTTTCCTGCTGCCATCGCCGTTGTACATGCGAGTGGAGCCTGGCCGCAGCTCTTCAATTCCCTTGTACAATGATGTGGGAGCAATCGAAGCCCAATACATGAATGTCTGGGCAAGTCCTTGAACATCAATCTCGCGGGGTACGGAAGGGTCGGCAAAGATCGCCTTTACTTCACTCGCGAACCACACCCTTCCGTCATGTTCTCGAACATAGAGGGGACGCACACCGATGCGGTCACGAGAGAGGATGAGCGTGTTCTCGACAGTATCCCATAAGGCAAGCGCCCATTGTCCGTTGAATCGACTGAAGCAGTCAACACCCCACGCTTCGTACGCGTGGACGATCACCTCTGTATCTGAATGTGTGCGAAAGGTGTAACCAATTTTCTCCAGTTCTTCACGCAGTTCGATGAAGTTGAAGATCTCTCCATTGAATACGATCCAAAGCGTATCGTCTGCGTTCGAAAGGGGTTGTTGGCCTGTGGAGATGTCTATAATAGAGAGACGCGCATGACCCATGCCGACCCGATGATCCCGGAACAATCCGTACTCGTCGGGACCGCGGTGCTGGATTGCGCTCACCATTGAGCGGAGCAGGTCAACCGAAGGTGGATCGTGACGATCGGTGAGATTCACTATGCCGGCAATGCCACACACGATCGTTAGTC
>DPLS01000356.1 GCA_003541875.1 Bacteroidota bacterium
TGGGGGGCAAAGTCCGAATAAACGTCATACGCACCGTTTCGGCTGAAACCGTCAAACCCTCCAACAAAGTCATACATCGTGCTCCCTCCGGTATTGAAGTTGTAGGAAGCATTCAGGTTATCATAACTTAAGTTGCTCGTGAGGGCGCTTCCCGTGTTGGCACCGAAACCATCTCCCAGCCCGACAAACCTGTGAGTCGCTATTTCAGAAGCCGTTCTTACATCCTGCCAGTATCTGACTTCATCAATATACCCATAGAAGTCTCTGCTGCCGAAAGTCGCTTTGATAGTCCCGATGGTCATTGAATCGGAAGAGAGATTCCATGTCCCCGTGTTGGTGACAGGCGAACCGCTCTGTAGACCGTTCACGTAGAAAGTCACAGTATAGTTGCCTGACCCACCACTCCACGTAGCAGCAACATGCGTCCATTGATTAAGGGGAATGGTTGTTCCCCCCGTATTCGTAGTGGGAACAGTTCCAAACCGCATGTACAGGACGTTGGAACTCGTAGTCCAGCCAAATAGGAACCCGACGTCACCTGAAGTTGCAACTCCTTTGCCAACAATACACGGCGCACTGCTCGTCGTCGCAGTAGGGCACACCCAAGCCTCAATACTGCCATCGACGTTCTCCTGGTAAGCATTTGGAATTGCAACGTACCCTCCTGTGGCACCCAAGCCTGTAAGGTAAGCGTTGAAATTGAATTGACCAAATTCATCCGTCTGCGGCTGAGGATCACCAACGGGATGAAGAGCAGTTCTTTCTGCTCTTTCTCTCACGCTTGCCTCCTCAATTCCCACAGTCGTGATCCTATCTGTGGTTGCCGGACCGGGGTCTATGCCGGTTGGCAACTGGGCCAACAAAGTGCTGGAACTAAGCACGAGAACAACAACCGTCAAGAGTTGTAACCATAGTCGTTTCATTTTTCTGTCTCCTTTTGTTGAAAAGAACGGTGAGGTGGTGCGATTGACGTACGATTCCTCTTATTTCTGCCGTGGCCTCCTTTCGCGACGCAATTTGATTTCCGTGCATTCAGCACGTCCCTTCTCTTCGCGTTCCCTCAAGTGCCTGCTGGGGGATACTGCACATTGGCGTATCGCTACAAAGTCATCGATCCATGAGTGTCGTACTCTCTCCCAACCTGCTGGCAATGGAGGAACCTTTAGGACTCGCCAAATATTGGATCGCCAATCTGGAACGGCTAGCCGGCGTTGGGTTATTTGAATGCGGGGAACGATCCTGCGAGAAAATAGGAATCCGTTAGGCCAATGTCAAGCGTATACTCATAGGAGCATCTCATTTTCGGTCTATAGGTTGGAAGGTTTGAACGCAGATCCCGCCATGTCAGGGGCAAACGGAGTGGCCCGCAAATACATTCTTGTTTGACACGGCTAATACCGATTTCTTAACGGTTCAGAACGAATCTCTGATTCGGGCCAATTGGCAGAGAAGGATGGAGAGAGAATTGGTTTGCACGAAGTGCGCTGCGCCACACACAAAGGTTTCGCCAGTCGTTAGATTAGCATCACGCTGCTCCAGTACCATCCACAGAGGGAACCAAGGACTATGAAGGAAGCCACTTTTGAAGACGCTATCAAGCTTGCACAGAAACTCAACCTCAACAAGGAATCGGTTTGGAGGATAGTCGAGGGACAACAGTACTCTTCTCTCACGGATCTAGCGATGGTCGTACAAGCGGCATTCGCGGTTCCGCAACCCGCTCATCGTTGATCCACACGACGGAGAGAAACCCAAGTTCAGGTTGTCCTCCGTCCCACACATTCATTTCAGTTGAGCAATTCCCCCATCTTGTGAACGTGAGGCATGTCCACGTTCACGGCTGATCGGTGACCCCTGGAGCGTCCGATTCAGGCGATGTTCGATTCTTCGTCCGGCGCTGCAAAATACTCTTTGATCTTGCCAGCAACCTTCTCACCCACAATTTCCGCCAACTGGTCCGACGTTGCGAACTTCACTCCCTGAACAGAACCAAACGCCTCCAACAACTCGGTCGCTCTCTTTTTCCCAATCCCATCCACCAGATCGAGTTCCGTTTGGAGTGTTCGCTTGGCACGCAGCGAGCGATGGAACGTGATGGCAAACCGGTGTGCCTCATCCCGGATTTGCTGCAGGAGCCGCAAGCCCGTCGATGTCTTCGGGATGAGTTCGGGTTCACCTTTTCCAGGAACAAACACCTCCTCTAACCGCTTCGCCAGACCGACAACTGGTTGATCAGAAATGCCAAGCGACATGAGCACCTCAACAGCACTTGCAAGCTGCCCCTTGCCTCCATCAACCATGATCAAGTCGGGAAACTCACCCCCCTCTGCCAGCACTCTTTGATACCGACGCTGGATCACTTCTCTCATACTGGCAAAGTCATCCGGACCTTCAACGGAACGAATCTTGAACTTTCGGTATTCGCTCTTTTTCGGCTTGCCGTCGACGAAGACAACCAAGGAAGCAACGGGATCCGATCCCTGCATGTTGGAGTTGTCGAAGCACTCGATCTTGCGGGGGAGTTTGTTCAGCCGGAGGTCTCTTTGCAGCGACTTGACCGCGTGTGGGACATAATCCGCCCGCTTCATCTTCTGCAGCTTCAACTCATCCAACAAGAATTGAGCATTGGCTTTTGACAACCTGACCAGCTTTGCTTCCTCTCCTTCCGTTGGATGAAGGACAACCACCACTTCGCCGCGCTTTCCTGAGAGCCACAACTGCATGGCTTCTGGATCGTCAATGGGAGATGAGAGCAGGATTTCTTTTGGGATGAACTCCGCTTCAAGATAGTATTGTTGGAGAAGTGTTTCCAGGATTTCTGATTCGGGTTTCTGGTCAACATTGCCCATGTAGTAGTGCTGGCGGCCGATCATTTTGCCGTCACGAATCTTGAAGATCACGCCGCATGCATCGTCCCCTTCAGACACAAACGCAATAATATCTCGGTCAAGCGGGTCAAGATCAACTGCCTTCTGTCTCTCACTATACGCCTGCAAACCTTTGATGCGGTCGCGAAGCGTTGCTGCTTCCTCAAAGCGCATCGCTCCCGCTTGCACCTCCATTTCATGCTGCATCTTCTGTATCAGAGATTCAGTTTTGCCGCGAAGCAGCTCGGCCACCTGATCTATCATCGCATCGTACTTCTCCTGCGAAACGAGTCCCTCACACGGCCCTTCGCACCTCTTGATGTGGTAGTCCAGGCAGACTTTGATTTTTCGTTTCTTGATCACTTCGTCGTCGATGAAGTAGTTGCAGCTTCTGATGGGGAAAATATCTCTAATGGATTTCAGCGCGGAACGGACATTCTTCACATCAGTGTAAGGACCGAAATAGCGTGAGCCATCCTTTCTGATCTGGCGGGTAACGAAGACGCGGGGATATGGCTCATTTCTAATGACGATGTAAGGATAGCTCTTGTCGTCCTTCAAATTGACGTTGTACCGTGGCTTGAGCTTTTTGATGAGGTTTGCTTCAAGGATCAGTGCCTCTACCTCATTGTCGGTGACAATGATTTCGAGGTCGGTTGCCTTCGAGAGCATCGAGTCGATGCGCGGCTCAACGGCTCGCGATTTCTGAAAGTACTGCCGCACGCGACTTCGGAGGTTCTTCGCCTTGCCAACGTAGAGGACCTTCCCTTCCGCGTCTTTATGCTGATACACACCGGGGCCGTTCGGAAGATTCTCCAGCTTCTCCGGAAGCGTAACGTCTTCGTTCGTGATCCTGATATGGACAGTCTGATGTTCCATGATGGGAGGTTCCAGCGTTCGGTGTGAAGTTACCAGCTCATCCTTCACTTGGTACAAGGCTATCTGGGAATCATCGGAGCAAGAGCATTGCTTTCACGGAGGAAAGAGTTGAGCCGCCGCTCTCCGTGAATGTAAGTCTGTAGAAGTACAACCCGGAAGCAACATTCGAAGCCTGCCCGCCTCGTAAGTTGCCATAGGGCAGGCGGGCGTCAAACGAAACAGCGTATTCACCAGCCGGTTTTGCTTCGTTCACTAACGTGGTTACTTCTCTGCCGAGTATGTCGTACACTTTCAGCGTCACAAAGGACCCCACCCCAGCCCTCCCCTGTAAGGGGAGGGAATAGCGGACTGTGGTCGTCGGGTTGAATGGATTCGGATAATTCTGGAAAAGCTGGAACGCTAATGGCCGCTCATCTTCACCGACAGAACTCGGCGGAGAAACAATCTGCTTCAGAATCCACCCATCAGGATCAAGCACAATGCTGTCGGGCATTGAAGCCAAAGGCAAACGAAACACCTGTGTTCGTACGCTGTCCCATAGAGCGAATGCTGTGCTGCTCGATCCAACATACGCCCGCACCTTAATCGGCATCTTGTACGTCGGCCATGAGGGAGATTGCTGCTGGTAGATTGTGAGTGTGAGTGTATCCGGAGTCCATGAGTAGCGCGACGCATACTTGGGCCAGCCCGGACCGAAAATCCACTGATTGAAGAACCAGCCCATATCCAGTCCGGCAACGGAATCGACCACCGCTTTCAGTTCATTCGTTATTGCACTCTTGCTGGCATAGCGCTGGCGATATGCATTCAACGATCTGAAGAACACAGAGTCACCGAGAACACCGCGCAACGTGTGCAACACCCAGCCGCCTTTGCTGTACACAACCTGATCGAACAGATTGAATCCCTGCCCGACCGGATCATATACAGCGCCCTGCCACGAGCCATACTGAAAACCGTTGAGCGTATCACGCATGTAGCTCTTCAGAGCAGGGAACCCGCCAAGGGACTCGCGCCAGAGTGCCTCGCTGTACGTGGCGAAGCTCTCGTTGAGCCAAACATCCCGCCACGTGCCACACGTAACGAGATCTCCCCACCATTGGTGGGCAAGTTCATGCGAAACTACCCGCTGGTCTGTCTGAGAGTATCGGTTCATTGTCGTGAGCGTTTGGTGCTCCATGCCGAGATATACGAACGGCACAATCGAGGTCATGCCGTACTTGTCGAACGGATACTCTCCAAACAAAGCCGCATACTGACCAACCATCTGTCGCACTGTAGGCAGGAAATTGGCGGTCGCCGCCGAGTCGGGAAGCCATGTGAAATACTGGAGCGGGATCGTATCACCGGTCGCCGTCACATACGGAAGTGAAGAAACCGCGAACCTCGACGCCGTTATGCACATCAGATAGGTTGTGATCTGATGACCCTCACGCCATCGCCAAGTAGTGGTGCCGTTACCATTGTTGGTTGTGCCAAGCAATTTGCCATTCGACGCGGCGACATATCCGGTTGGGACAGTGATGTTCATCTCAGCCGTCGCTTTCTCCCATGGTTCGTCATAACACGGAAACCAAAATCGTGCATCAGATGGTTCGGAGAATGTGTAACCGAGATTGGCAGGCATCCCGAGCGTGTCGAGGAAGAAGTAGTACCCCTGTCGCGAGCTCGGTCGAGGGTAACCGAGTGCGCGCCGATACGAGATAGCGATACGAAGGGTATCTCCTGTGTTTCTCGTTCCGTTCAAGTAGATGATGAAACTCTCCGCTGCGCTGTCGGGCCTGGTGGTCTTGGGCACGCCATCCACTCGCACGGTATCCAGTAACAACCCGACGGCATCCAGCACCAGCGAATCAACATTTGACTTCAGCCGCATCGTCATCGTGCACTTGCCCTGAAACGCGTCGCTTACCATTACGAGGGAGACATCGAGCTTATAGCTCAGCATGTCGAATGGCTGGGGGCCTTCGTAGAAAGACGCCCGTTCCGGCAAGATAAAATGTCCATCCTTCTCAGAAGAAGAAAAGGACGGTGAGCGCTGTCCCCAGAGTATCGAAGGACAAAGCCCGATGATGAGAAGACTATGAAGCAGAAGCCTGTGCAACAAATTTCCCATACAACTGACGTCCATTTGCAATCATTATCCCGACGAACACAAACGTAGCACCGGCAAACACCCCAGCCTCCAGAGTCTCATCCAACACGATCGCCCCAAGAATCACGGCGATGATCGGGTTGATAAAGCTGACCAATGAAAGGTACACAGCTTCCACCCTCTTTAGCAACCAGTAGTACGTAACGAACGCAATGACGGAACCGACGATTGCAAGGTACAGAATAGAACCAATGGCGGCAGCGTCCCATCGAATGCTCGCTACAGGCTCGAAGATCAGTCCGGCCGCAAGAAGCAACACGCCAGCCACCGACATCCCAACAAAATTGAGCGCAACTGGGTTGACAGCCTGCGCGTATTTCTTGATCATGACCAGTCCAAAGGCTTGCATAACAGTAGTGGAAAGAATTCCCAGCATCCCGATAAGCCCGTTGGAATCCGTCCAATGCGCATCTCTGGAAAAGATAATGTACACGCCGATGAAACCGAGGATGATGCCGCTGATCTTGTAGAGATCCAGCCGCTCGTTACCAAGAAGGAAATGAGAAATCAAAGCAACCCAGAGCGGATACGCCCCGAAGAGAATGCTGCTCAAACCAGTCGGGATGAATTGCTGGCACCAATACACAAGGGCAAATGGAATACCAAACGAGAAAAATATGAGATAGACATACAGTCGTTTAAGCTGCGGGGTAAGCGAGATTTCAATCTTCCTCATCCGAACGATGGCAAAAAGGATGGACCCAGCAATGAGAAATCGAACGGAGGCGCCGATCATCGGCGGCACGCTGTGCAGTCCAATCTTGATCGCGAGCCAGGTCGAGCCCCACACCCAGCTAACGATGAAGAAAGCAATCCAGACTCGTACCCGTTCTGTACTCATGACTTGTATCCCAATCTGGCGAGCCACGCTTTATCTTCTCTCCAGTCAGCACGGACTTTCACACGCATTTCAAGAAATACGGGATGATGGAGGAAGGTTTCAATGTCTTTCCGCGCCCAACGACCAATCTGCTTCAAGGCTTCTCCCCCTTTGCCAATCAGAATCCCTTTCTGCGAATCCCGCTCAACATAGATATCAGCACTGATGAACGTCTTCCCCGCCTCCCGCTCTTTGAATTCCGCAATATCCACTGTCGTCGAGTACGGGATCTCCTGCTGATACTTTTCAAAGATCTTCTCCCTGATAATCTCGGCGACGAAGAACCGCTCGCTCTGCTCACTGACGATATCAAGAGGATAGAAGGGCTGATGCTGAGGAAGCTCCCGGACTATGGCTTTCAGGAGATCTGCCGTCCCGTCAAGTTTCAACGCCGACACAGGAAAGATCTCTTTGAATGCAAATGCCTTCGAGTAGAAATCGATAACGGGCAGGATCTCAACCTTGTTGACGAGATCGGCCTTATTGATCACGAGGATGACAGGCTTCTGCAGTCCCTTCAATCTAGAAAAAGCTTCTTCGTGGGTGAGGTCAACACCGACCTTCGGATCAGTCGCATCAATCATGAAGAGAACAACATCCGCATCTTCGAGAGCTGAAGAAGCGAACGCCATCATTGCCTCGTGCAGCAGGTACTTCGGTTTGATGATACCGGGCGTATCGAGAAAGATCACCTGATGCTCGTTCGTCGAAAGGAGGCCAAGAACCTTGTGTCGCGTCGTCTGCGGCTTCGGCGTCACAATGGAGAGCTTCTGCCCCATCAGGCCGTTCATCAATGTGGATTTGCCCACATTCGGCTCGCCGATAATGGCAACATAGCCGCAACGGAAGTTGTCGCTTATGTTGAATTGTTGTTCACTCATAGACAAAAAACCCCGTCGCCATATCGTACGGGGTCAATCAATTTTTGACCTTTGCCTTTTGACCTGTACTTTTCCTACAGCGCATCTTCTCCTGATTCTCCCGTCCTCACTCGTACCGCATCCTCAACATCATAGATGAAGATCTTCCCATCGCCCACCTGGCCGGTCTTTGCTGCATTCACTATCGTGTCAACGACTTTGTCTGCCAGATGGTCTGAAACGACAACCTCAATTTTTATCTTGGGAAGAAAATCAATTTGATACTCAGATCCCCGATACAGCTCGGTGTGTCCCTTTTGCCTTCCATATCCCTTCACCTC
>DPLS01000318.1:0-5563 GCA_003541875.1 Bacteroidota bacterium
GTCTCAGGCGAAGAGTTCTAATCCACCTATACACCAATGTTCCCGCTCAGGTCACCAGGAATTGTCGCGGTTGCTTTGACGTACGCGGCAATCTCCCTCATCTCCACACAGGTTCCCCTTCTCAATTACCTTGGTTATGAACTCTCGGCAGTGATTGGTCTTGTGGGTGCAGTCGCCTCGGGATTACTCACGATTCACATTGTCAAGCCACAGTATTGCTCCGCTGGCGAGAAGGGCAAGACAACTACTTCTCATGTCCTCTCGTCGTTCAGGCGGGCGGTTGCGTTGAATATGACGCTGCTCGCTATTCCACTCGTTGTCATGCTGGCGAACGCGCTATTCGTGAAGAACTGTTCTTTTGTTCTCGGGTTCGCATTCTTCTTACTCATTCCGGTAGTAAGTGTCTGGTTTGGTTCGGCGCTTGGGTTCCTGTGTGCGGTACATTATCGCCTCTCAAAATTAGTGTTCATCTTCTACTGTCTAGCGTTCCTTATCTATAGTGCTGCAATGGGGTACCTCACACCAGCGATCTTTTCGTACAATTTCTTGTATGGCTTCTTTCCCGGCCTAACGTATGACGAGGCTCTTGGTTTGTCGTGGACGCTGGTGATCTTTCGACTGGTGACAGTGTTTGTCGCGGCGATCTTGATTTGGCTGGCTACGGCCATCGTGAACCGCCACGCGCCCACGGATTCATTTTGGACAAAAGGCATCTCACTTCTCAGGTTCCTTTCTGACAGGAAGCAGCGTTTCGGCTCGGCAGCAATTGGCTTTGTTCTGGCATCGGCGTGGTTCTTCAGATGTGAGTTGGGCTTTGAGTCGACCAGCAGGTTCATCCAATCAAAGCTCGGGTCAACGTTTTCAACAGAGCATTTCACCATCTACTACTCCGGCAACTCGTATGACGAAAACGAGATCAAGTGGATCGCTGCTGAACACGAGTTTCGGCTGAAGCAGATTGGAGATGCCTTCTATGCTCCATTCCACGGCAAGATCGAGTCGTACATCTATCCGTCAAACGAGGTGAAGCAGAGATTCATCGGAACAGGCACGACAAACATAGCGAAGCCATGGAGCGGGCAAATTCACACAACAAGGCAGTCTCTAGACGGTACGCTGAAACATGAGCTTGTCCATATAGTTGCCGCACCATTTGGTCTGCCGGTGATACGGGCAAGCCTGAGTACGGGGCTCATCGAGGGACTTGCCATGGCAATTGAGTGGGAATGGGGGAACCGCACGCCGCACCAGTATGCCGCTGCTATGAGAAGGTTTGGCGTCATGCCGGAAATCGAACCCATGATGCTACTCACCGGATTTGCGTCACAAGCAGCGTCCGTGAGCTATGTTGTATGTGGCTCGTTTTGCCGGTTCCTTATCGATCGGTATGGGATGCGCAAGATGATGCAGGTGTATCGAACTGGCGATTTTGATTTCACGTACGGTCGATCCCTGCGTCAACTGATAAATGAGTGGCACGGTTTTCTTGATCGGATTGAGGTGAGGGCTTGCGATCGGGATGCGGTTGATGTGTTGTTCCGACGGCCACCAATTTTCAGAAAGGTATGTGCTCGCGTTGTTGCTGAGCGCAACATCGAGGCAGGGAAGAAATACGGTCAGAGAGACTACAAGGCAGCTGAGCTACTCTTCGGCGAATCGTACACGGAAGGAAAGAGCTATGATGCATTGAGCGGCTATCTTTCCAGCGCATTGCGGTCTGGTAACGCCACTATGGTTTCGGCCCTCTATGATAGCATCACTGTGCGCGAATCTCGTCCGTCGCCATACTTACCACTGTTTCTCACTATTGGGGACGCGTTCTGGACTCTCGGCAGGTCAGAGAAAGCACAGGAATTGTATTCGTGTTTAAGGCAGGCGGACCTCTCGCGAACGCTCAACGAATTGGCAACCCTCCGGCTGCTGGCCGCACACAATCCATCGGACGGAAGGTCGATGCTGACATACATGATGTCAGATGCAAACGATAGCGTTCGTCTAGGAATGCTGGACACCGCACTGAAGGAACGGCCTGATTTCTGGATGCCGAAATATCTGAAGGGACGATACTTGCTGAGCAAGAAGAAGTTTGAGGAATCCTTTGGCATCCTCTCATCAATTGAGCTCAGTTCTGAGGATTCTTCAATTGAGGCGCATCGGTTGAGAATGCTCGGGTACGACCTGTTCCATCTCAAGAGATTCCAGGAAGCGAAGTCGGCGTTTTGGAATTCTTTGAACTACCTCTCCACCGAAGTTGCGGCGAACGAAGTGAATGACTGGCTGGAGCGGTGTGAGTGGATGGAGAAAAACAATCTGCGATGATCGGCTCACGACCAACAGTCTCTCGAGGTGTCCTCACTCGCATGAAGCTGCTGGCAGGGAGAGAAGAGCGTGAAAGTCCGGCGAAGTCGTTGCAGACAGGAACAAGTAGCTAGAACGTATCGCCCTGCAGGCGCGTCCACCACTCACCCTCAAGTCGGGAGAGAAATGCGTCCCCCCTGAATAGCGCGCTCATGATTTCAGGCTCTTGCGAGTAGGCGACGGTGTACATGTTGCGCAAGAAGAACATGCACTGGTTTTCTGAAAATTCTTTGACTGCACCGGTGTCGATCCCACCCATTACTGCCGCACACTGCTGAGCTTTTGCATGTCTGAACAAATGAGTGAGTACAACCCCTTGCATGTTCTTCCTTGCAGCGCACTGCAACACCTGGGCGACTTCTCCTGGGTTGGAGTAGTACATGTACCAGCCGACAATGATACCGGCGGGGTCCTTGACCACAACCTTGTGAAGAGCCCCGTACTGTTCCTTTTTGGCAGCCATATCAAGAAGCCAGGCAAGCCCCCCCTCGGTGTAGTCGGGCATGAGAGCTTTCATGTCAACCACGTCAGGAAATGTTTGAAGCAATGTATGAACGTTCAAGTCGGTTTCATCGTACGCTTGATCCGGAGCGGGCAGCGACATGAAGAAATTGGATACTAGCGCATCGGCCGCGCGGCACAGTGGACGAAGAAGAGGCTTCAAGTGTGAAAATCTGTTTTCTTTCGGGATTGTCGAGAGGGCATATCTTGCAGGCTGCAGAATGCGGATCCACCGCATGCTCTGGAGTGTAAGCACATGAGCGCCAAGCTTGGTCCAAAGGGTCCGGGAAATTTCGTTCGCGGAATCGGAGATGGTAAGAGTTGTATTGGACGCCAGGAGCTTCCGCAGGAGCAACACACCCGCGAAGGGATCTTTCAGATCCGGGTCCACCATGTTGTTGCCCGCGACCGAAGCGATGAAGTTTCGCTTACCCATTGCCATGGGGATGGGGATAGCCCCAACGAAACCCCTGACGCGCTTCTCGGCATCGCAATACACAAACGAAGGATGATCAGGACCCGCCCAGGGGTTATCAATGTACAGTTCGATGAAGTGTGACTTGAGCGCCTCCGATGCGGGAGAAGCGTTCTTGCGGAACACCTTCATGAACAGATCGGCGACCGGCCGGACATCGTCCCTCGTGAACCGGCGGACTTCACCCGGCATAGGTTTGTGGGTCGGTTGTGGGGTTCATAGTGGGACTAATATAAGGATTTGAGAACAGATATGACACGAATCTGTTTACCGGATGTGTATTGCCACACCACAGATTTTGATATCCTCTCGCAGCGCGTTGCCCGGTTTTGGGGATGCCCACAACACCAATGGACACGCGAGTGCACAACCGTTAGGCACAGTTTGTTGAAACTAGCGAAACAATTCAGCATCTTGTGACTGCTGTTTCCACAACTCGCGTATCGCACATGAGACAACCATGAGAAGTGTACTTGAAGCAAGCATGTCGATTCGCTCCCCGAGAAGCACGCCTCTATGTCAGCGCGTTCGTGCGGGCTGCTCTGAGCCCCCCTCGATTCCCGTGAACTGAATGAAGAAGTCAGTTTTCCAATGCAGCTTTGGAGATGGATATGCGGGCAGCGCGAGAATGGCATTGTATGGATGCACACAACTGGCAATGCGAGATTATGATGTCGCGCTACTGGCATCGGTCGGCTCATTAACTGCCGAGCGTGCGCTGAAAGAAGGAATTACAACAACTACGATTGATACCACACGCCCCCTGAACGAGGTTATAGCGAGTGTGGGCGCTGCGTTTGAAAAGCACCGCCCGCGATTTTTCATTTCCTATCATTCCCTCGACCGCAAAGTAGGACGGGCGCTACGCGGGCGCTATGGACGATCATTTTTCAATATTGCGGATCGGCAGAACCTCTCTCGCACCGTCCCCATAATCGGATCATTGCTCTACAACATCTATTTCGATTATCTCATCGCGTGCAGCGACGGCGTTGCCCGCAGCCTGTATCGTTCGGGCATCCTGAAACGGAAGGTCCAAGTCATACGCAACGCCATAGCGATTCCGAACGATATCGAATCCATCAACGGAACAAACATTCGACGCAAGTTGGGTATTGATGCCAAGATCGTGTTGGGCTTATCTGCGTGGTTTCACAAGGAGCGCAAGGGATTTGACATTCTCTTTGAGGCGGTCAGCAAATTGGATGAGCGGTATATCTTGTTGATCATTGGTATTCCGGCCTCGGACCAACCAAAGGTTGTCGCGTATGCGGCTGAGTTCGGGTTACCTGCCACACGACTTGTCATGCCCGGTTTCCTTGAGAATGTGTGGGAGTTCTACAAAGCGATGGATATGTTTCTCCTTCCATCACGCTCCGAAGGTTTTTCGCTTGCCTTGTTAGAGGCCGCCGCTGCGCGAGTGCCGAGCATTGCGTCGGATATTCCAGGAACAAATGAGTTCATTCGACACAATCAAACCGGTCTTCTGTTCGATGTTAAGCAGCCACACCAACTTACGGAAGCAATCTTGAGGTTCTCTACAGACACTGCCCTTGCAAAGCGCTCTGCGGAGGCGGCGCACGACAGTGTTTTTGGGCAGTACACCGTTGACCGATACGGCGAAAAGCTTGCACACTTCCTTGATAGAATTTCTGACACCTCAAAGGAATAGACCAAACCAAGCCGCTGCGATTCGACACCCGAGCTACGTATGGATATGTGGATTGATTCTTTTCTCCCTTTTGGCGTACTTGACATACAATTTCTCACTACCAATTATAACCCACACTGAATTAGCAAACGAATGGACACCATGAGCACAACGATCAGTGACATCCATGCGCGGGAAATTTTGGACTCGCGGGGCAATCCAACAATTGAGGTAGATGTACAATTGGAAAACGGCATTCTCGGCCGTGCGGCAGTACCCAGCGGGGCCTCGACAGGCGAGCATGAGGCAGTCGAGTTGCGCGATGGGGACAAGATGCGTTACCTCGGGAAGGGTGTGCTTAATGCCGTCGAGCATGTCAACAACACGCTTGCCGAGGAGCTTACAGGCTTTGATGCTACTGACCAGGTTGGCATTGACAAACTGATGATAGATCTTGATGGCACGCCGACCAAATCGAAGCTTGGTGCGAACGCTATTCTCGGCGTTTCACTTGCGGTTGCCAAAGCCGCCGCCCTTTCAATGAAGCTGCCGCTCTATAAATACATCGGCGGGTCGAA
>DPLS01000318.1:5864-7098 GCA_003541875.1 Bacteroidota bacterium
CTCAACGGCGGCAAGCACGCGGATAACAATGTTGACTTCCAGGAATTCATGATCGTACCGGTGAACGCAACCGTATTTTCAGAAGCGTTGCGCATGGGAGTGGAAGTGTTCCACTCGCTCAAGGGCGTGCTCCACAAGAAGGGATACAATACAGCCGTCGGTGATGAAGGCGGGTTCGCCCCGAGCCTCAAATCAAACGAAGAGGCCGTTGAAGTCATTCTCGAAGCGATCAGCAAGGCTGGTTACGAACCGGGAAAGGACGTGTACCTCGCTCTCGATCCGGCGTCGAGTGAGTTCTTTGAGAATGGCAAGTACGTTTTCAGCAAATCAGATAAGTCTGCCAAGACTTCCGAGCAGATGGTGAGATATTATGAAGCGTGGGTGAAGAAATATCCCATCATATCCATCGAGGATGGAATGGCGGAAAACGACTGGGATGGATGGAAGATTATGACCGATGTGCTTGGCAAGAGAATTCAACTTGTTGGCGATGATCTGTTCGTAACGAACACACAGTTCCTGAACAAGGGAATTGAAATGGGCGTTGCGAATTCCATTCTTATCAAAGTGAACCAAATCGGCACACTGACGGAAACGCTTGACGCGATTGAGATGGCGAAGCGGGCTGGCTATACGACAGTCATTAGTCACCGTTCCGGCGAAACCGAGGACGCGACGATTGCGGATATCGCTGTTGCAACCAACGCTGGACAGATCAAGACCGGATCAGCAAGCCGCACAGACCGCATCGCGAAGTATAACCAACTCCTCCGCATCGCGGAAGAACTTGGAGACGCCGGGATGTATGCGGGCATGGGGGCGTTCAATCGGTAGCGACAGCGCCAAGACGGCAGCTATTCAATCAAGTTAGTGAGATTATGATTCAGCAAATCAAATTCGGCACAGACGGTTGGCGTGCGGTCATCGGCGATGACTTTACGTTTGCCAATCTGGAAAAGGTTGCACTTGCCACGGCGCGGTACTTCAAAAACCACAAGAAGATCAAAAACGGCATCGTGATTGGCTACGATGCGCGGTTCATGTCCCGGGAGTTTGCGGAAAAGTCTGCCGAGGTTATTGCCAATGCCGGCATCAAAGTGAAACTTGCAAATAGCATCGTCTCGACTCCGATGATCTCACTCTTGACGAAACTGGATAACGCTGCGGGCGGCATCGTGATTACGGCAAGCCACAATCCCCCCAAGTATAACGGGTTCAAGATCAAGGGTGAATT
>DPLS01000318.1:7414-8429 GCA_003541875.1 Bacteroidota bacterium
TGAAGCTGAAAAAGCTCCCTCCGGCGAAGTACACGTTCAAGCAGCTTGTTGACAGAGGAAAGATTTCCTATCTCAGCATGAAGCAGCGGTATCTTGATGATCTTGCCACCAAGATTGACCTCGATCTAATTCGTCGCTCGGGCATGCGCATCCTGTATGATTCAATGTATGGAGCGGGACAGGGCGTGCTGGATGGTGTGCTGACGGGTGTGAAGCAGATTCACGAAACGTACAACCCGTCCTTTGGCGGGGTCAACCCCGAACCTCTTGCGCAGAATCTTACAGAGTTATCAGCCGCAGTGAAATCCGGGGGTTACCACATCGGCATTGCGACCGACGGCGACGCGGATCGTATCGGTGCGGTGGACGAGAATGGTGATTTTGTGGACTCGCATCGGATCTTCTGCCTTCTCCTGAAGTATCTGGTTGAACAGAAAGGAAAGACTGGCGAGGTCGTGAAGTCGTTCTCCGTAACGCAAATGGTTGACAGAATGTGTGCGAAGTATGCGCTTGTCATGCACGAAACCGCGATTGGTTTCAAACACATTTGTAGAATGATGACCGAGCATGACGTGCTGATTGGCGGAGAGGAGAGCGGTGGACTCGGTGTGAAGGGACATATTCCCGAACGCGATGGGATCTTCCTCGGCTTGATGTTATGCGAGATGATGGCAGTGCGACAGAAGACACTGAGCATGCTCGTGGCGGAGTTGATGGCGGAGTTCGGGCACCATGAATTCAAGCGCGTTGATCTGCACGTGACCGAGAAAGAGAAGACTGCCATTATCAGGAAGTACCAGAAAGGTGTGAAAGAGATCGCCGGATTTCCTGTCCTTGGCAGGAAAGACACTGACGGCTTCAAATTCTTCGTCGACGGCGGGTGGGTTCTCGTGCGCGCCTCAGGGACGGAACCTCTGATCAGGTTTTACGCCGAAGCAGAAAGTATTGCCAAGGTGGATGCACTGCTAGTAGCCGCGACCAAACACCGATGAATCACCATTCAATTGAAGAGAGC
>DPLS01000318.1:8767-17296 GCA_003541875.1 Bacteroidota bacterium
TGGGCGGTCCCCGGTCGAAGAACCCGCCCGCTGACAAATGAGACGCCACATACCGCCAAGACCATCGAAATTCATACTCCCGGAGATTACTGTAGTTTCTGCCCGTCACGCTATTTTGAGCCCCCTCCAGAGAAGTCCCGCCTTATCCGGAACTATGACGAGTGGCAGAAGATAGACTTTCTTGCCCCCGACAAGTATCATGAAACCACGGCCGAGTTCCGGCGTGTCGGGAACATGTTTGAGATCGTGACGCTTGACTACTGGCGGAAGAACTACGCATACAAGATGATTGGGAGCCGGCAGAAGTGGAAAGAGGAGTACCTCGCCAATGCGGCAGGGTTGAAACATATCACCGACATCATATACTACAAGATGCGGCAGGAAGGGCGAACGGACGAGCAGATCGAGAAGATTCCGATGACAGAGAAGCTCGCCATCGCGGATGCCTTTTTTGGTGGTGGACATGAGTTGATCATTGCAAAGCGCCATTACAAAGAGGGCGCGCAGAACGAGCTTGACCTCTTCTCCTCTGGCGAGATGAGTATCGAAGAACATTTTCGTTATTTCAAGTTCACTGTTGACGCGCTCCACGATGTTATTGAAACCAACAGATACGTCCGCTACGTGAGCGTCTTTCAGAACTGGCTCCGTCCGGCAGGGGCCTCATTCGATCACCTCCACAAACAAATCGTTGCACTGGACGAATGGGGAGCATCCATCGAGAACCAGGTACGGATGCTGCGGCAGGATCCGAATGTGTTTAATCAATATGGTGCCAACTTCGCCACACACCACAACCTGGTGTTCGCAGAAAATGATCATGCCATTGCCTACGCCGGCATAGGTCATCGCTCCCCAACCATCGAAATCTACTCGCGTTCCGCTTCGGGGCGACCGTACGAACACTCCGACGAGGAAATCCGCGGGATCAGCAATCTTGTCCATGCCATGCACGCAGCAATGGGGACCCAGATTTCGTGCAACGAGGAATGGTATTACACACCGGTTGACGCAGTATACAAGATGCCCTGGCATGTGCTCATCAAGTGGCGCATCAACGTGCCGGCGGGCTTCGAGGGTGGGACGAGTATTTACATTAATCCAATGACGCCTATTGAGCTACGCGACAAGATGGTGCCGCGCCTGTACAAACTCCGCGATGAGAACAAGATTGATCGCATCCGTATTGCTGAGGAGTGCCGGGTCGATCCAAATCCGCTGAAGTACTACCTGAAATAGATCCCAACGCTGAAACGTATTCCCCTTGCCAAACATGTTTTGATAGGGGGTACAATGCTATGGCAGCACCGGCCCTTCCGGTCGTGCGAGCCACCCCCGTCGGCAAGGTCCAAAGTATGACAAAGGTACAGTACTACCACGGCGCGTCTACATTTCGTATATTGATCACCGATGATCTCTGCAGTCAACATATCGCTTAGCTTTGGTGGCCGGGATATTTTCAATGAAGTCTCGTTCCGGATCGGCACTCATGACCGGATTGGACTTGTCGGGTCGAATGGCGCGGGAAAGACTACGCTCCTCAGACTTCTTGTTGGCGAGGTCTCACCCGCAAAAGGGGAGATTGCCAAAGCAAAGTTCGTGACGGCGGGTTATCTTCCGCAGGAAGGTATGCATGCCACTGGGCGCACCCTCTACAAAGAAGTGGAGACGGTGTTCGGTGATGTGCTCGATGTCCAGGCGCGGCTTGAAGAGATTCACCAGAGTATGAGCGAGGTCAGCCATGAAACCGAAGAGTTTAAGGAGCTGCTGGAGCTCTACGGTGAATTGCAGCACAAGCTTGAAGACTCCGATGTGTTCCGAATGAAAACGAACATCGAGAAAGTGCTTGTCGGACTTGGGTTCTCGGAGAATGATTTTGACAGGGAAACAAACGAATTCAGCGGCGGCTGGCAGATGCGCATTGCTCTTGCCAAGCTGTTGCTGCTGCAGCCCTCGCTGCTTCTTCTTGATGAGCCAACCAACCACCTTGACCTGGACTCGCTTCAGTGGCTCGAGGAATACCTGAACTCGTACGAGGGTGCCGTGATGATTGTCTCGCATGACCGACGCTTTCTCGACAATATGACCAGTAAAACGTATGAAGTCAGTCTCGGCAAGCTCACAGAATATGCAGGCAATTACAGCTTCTTTGTTGACGCAAAAGCAGAGCGGAAAGAGCAGCAACTTGCCGCGTTCAAGAACCAGCAGCAACAGATTAAGCAGACCGAACAGTTCATCGAGCGATTTCGTTACAAGGCTACGAAGGCCCGACAGGTGCAAAGCCGCGTCAAGATGTTGGAGAAACTTGAGCTGATCGAACTCGAGGACGACGAGTCGGGAATCCATTTCAGTTTCCCGCCTGCACCGCACGGCGGACGCGTGCCAATGGAACTGAGGAGCATTCACAAGAGCTACGGCGACATCGCTGTGTTTGAGGGCGTTGACTTTGACATTGATCAGGGTGACAGGATAGCATTCGTTGGAGTGAACGGGGCCGGCAAGTCAACCATGGCAAAGATTCTTGCTGGCGCGGAACCGTTCGATGCCGGTGAGCGAATGCTGGGTCACAATACTATTGTTTCCTATTTTGCCCAGCACCAGGCGGAGGAGCTCAACCCGAAGAACGATGTGCTGCAAACAGTGGACGAGGTGGCAACGGGTGAGATCCGAAAACAGCTCCGGAATCTTCTGGGTTGTTTTCTCTTCCGGGGAGACGACGTTTTCAAAAAGGTTGCCGTGCTCTCTGGCGGCGAGAAAAGCCGGCTGGCACTTGCCAAAATGCTTCTTCAACCCTGCAACTTCATCATCATGGACGAGCCAACGAATCACCTCGATATGCGCTCGAAGGCAATCCTTCAGAACGCTCTCGCCGAGTTTGAAGGGAGCTATGTCATCGTCTCTCATGACAGAGATTTCCTTGATCCGATTGTGAACAAGGTTGTGGAATTCAAGAAGGCCCGTGTGCCCACTCGATCGGGGCCCGACGGAGGGGCAGGCATCAAAACGTATCTTGGCAACCTAAGCGACTACCTCTATGCAAAGCAAAAGGAACTCGCCGCTTCCGGGCAAGCAGAGGATCTTCGGAAAGAGGAAACACGGGCGGCGAAGGACAAAGAGCGTAAGAGATTCGAAGCCGAAGTACGCCAACGGCGATATCAGCGAACAAGACCCGTGCAGCAGAAAATCGAAGCATTGGAAAAACTCATTGCAGAGAAGGAACAACTGAAGACCGAGATGGAGCAGCTGATGGGCGAGCCCGAGTTCTACAAGGATGGCGAGCACGTGAAGGCTGTGACCACCCAATTCAGATCGATTGACAAGGAAATTGCAGACACGTACTTCAAGTGGAACGAGCTCACAAGAGAATTGGAGAAACTCAGCAGCGAGTTTGATAAGGAGCTTGGGAACGAGAAGGCACATACCTAGCGCCCACCTGTGAGCGAATCCGACCGCATGAAATACGGGGATGAAATAGAGCTCTTTGTGGAGAGCTTCGCCTCTGAAGGCAAGAGCATTGCCCGGGTGGACGGGCTTGTTGTCTTCGTTGCTGGCGGCGTTCCGGGCGACCGTGTGCTCGCGCGAATCACGAAAACGAAGAAGCAATTTACCGAAGCGGAAATCAAAGAGGTGTTTGTACCGTCACCTCTTCGGACATTACCGCGCTGCCAGTACTTTGGCGTGTGCGGAGGATGCAAATGGCAGCACGTCAGCTACCAGGCACAACTGGAGTTCAAACGTCAGCAGGTGGTTGATGCGCTCGAGCGCATCGGCGGCTTCAAGGGCATTACCGTTAACCCAACACTTGGCTCTCCAGACGAATACTTCTATCGAAACAAGATGGAGTTCTCCTTTGGCGAGAAGTGGCTCACAAAAGAGGAGTTGATCAGGGTAACCGGGAAGCAAGAGACGAGATCGGAGACAGAGCGGTTTGCACTTGGCTTGCATATACCCCAGCGGTTCGACAGGGTGCTGGACATAAACGAGTGTCATCTGCAATCAGAAACAAGCTACCAGATTGTCAACACCGTTCGTTCGTTCTCCCTGGAGCGCAATCTGCCGATCTACTCCACCGCAACCCATACCGGATATCTGCGGAACCTTGTTGTTCGCCAAAGCAGGCGCACGGGCGAGTTGATGGTGAATCTTGTAACGTCGCAAGAGCGCCCCGAGCTTATGAAGTCTCTTTGCTCAATTCTCTTAGAGCACTTTCCTTCTATCACCACTATCATCAACAACATCACAGAGCGAAAGTCACAGGTTGCCATTGGTGACTACGAGAAGGTCTATCATGGTCCCGGCTTCATCACCGAGAAGATTGGCAGAAGAACATACCGCATCTCGGCCAACTCATTCTTTCAGACAAACACGCTTCAGGCAGAGCGATTGTATAATGCTGCGGCCGGGCTAGCCCGCCTCAAGCCGGACGATATCGTGTTTGATCTCTACTCTGGCACGGGAACGATCGCACTCCACATCGCCGATGACGTAAAAGAGGTGGTGGGAATTGAGTCCGTCGAATCAGCCATCGATGATGCCAGAAGGAACGCCCAGATGAATCAGGCCACGAACTGTACCTTTGTTCTGGGCGATCTGAAAGAGAAGCTCACGAGAGACACCTCGTGGTTATCCAACCACGCGAAACCCACCGTGCTGATGATTGACCCACCCCGGAGTGGTATGCACGAAAAGGCGGTGTTGGAGATTGCGGCCCTTCAGCCGGAGCGTATAGCATAT
The DNA here is from genome assembly GCA_003541875.1 of Bacteroidota bacterium. GTDB lineage: Bacteria > Bacteroidota > Ignavibacteria > UBA10030 > UBA6906 > UBA11986. The sequence goes on from DPLS01000318.1 coordinate 13,502, forward strand.
ATCAGTTGCAATCCGGCAACACAGGCGAGGGATTTGAAACTTCTTTGTTCGAATGCGCCGTACCGGATTGTAGCCATACAACCAGTAGACATGTTTCCCCACACATACCACATCGAAAACGTTGTAGCCCTCTCGACAACCGCCCAATAGCCCAGCCACCCCAACCCCGCATTGACTGTTTGGCAGATACAAATTATCTTGTATTCCATCGAGAGTATTTCACGAAGGCAACCAGACCGACTTGAAAGCTTGGATTTCGATTCTTGTTTCCCTCATTATTGCTTCTCGGGGGTTTGCCGGCTCATCCAGCAAGACAATTACCGCGGTGCGAACCGACCGTCCCCCCACGCTTGATGGGATGGTAGACGAACCTCAGTGGCAAGACGCCATTCCAGTTCTCGACTTCACACAATTCGATCCCAACGAAGGCGCGCTCCCCACGGAACAGACGTCCGTCCGCGTACTCTATGATGATCATGCGCTCTACGTCGGAGTGATCTGCTACGATTCGAAACCCGGACAACTTGTTGAGCAGTTAATCCGGCGCGACCGAAGCTCCGAGGCTGAAAGATTCACCGTGCAGATAGATTCCTACCACGATCACCGGACAGCATTTGTCTTTTCCACAAACGTCTCCGCCGTTCAGAGCGATGGAGTTCTTTCGCAGGACGGAGCGGTATACGATCTCAGCTGGGACGCAGTATGGAGTGTAAAGACCGCACAGCATCTTGATGGTTGGTCGGCAGAGTTTGAGATTCCTTATTACGCTTTGCGGTTCGCAAAGCTGATGACTGAAGAGTATGAATGGGGAATCAACTTTCGTCGCTATATCAGCCGTAAGCATGAAACTGACGAATGGATCATGATTCCTCGCAGCGAGCACTTGCAGGTTTCGCGGTGGGGGCATCTGCGGGGACTCAAGGGTATTTCTCCACCGCTGCACCTGAGCATTTCTCCATACGTTTCAGCCACCTCGACATTCCATGCGGAAAACTCGGAATGGAGTCGGGAGTCTGATCAACAACTCCTTGCCGGATTCGATCTGAAGTATGGGATCACACGCAACTTCACGCTTGATGCAACAGTGAATCCGGACTTTGGACAGGTTGAGGTTGACCAGGCGGTGCTTAACCTGACGGTGTTTGAAACCCGCTATCCTGAAAAGCGTCCCTTCTTTGTTGAAGGATCACAACTCTTCACCTTTGGCGCAGCGGTGGACAATACATCCATGCCGCTGTTCTTTTCGCGGCGCGTGGGAAAACGCCCATCGGGGGCTGATACGGTGTCTGCTCCCACCGGCGGCTCTATTGAGGAGAACCCCTCGGTCACGACTATCCTCGCGGCCGCCAAACTATCGGGCCGGTCGAACGAAGGTCTGTCCGTTGGTGTCTTTTCCGCGCTGACCGACGAGGAGGATGCGATCATCAACGACTCCCTGGGCAACTCATCGACTCTCCGTACCGAGCCCCGCGGACTCTACAACGCGATTAGACTGAAGCAGGATTTCAAGGGCAACTCCTGGATTGGAGCAATCGCCACCACGGTTTCAAGAGACAACCTTCCCCCGTCGTTTTCAGGGGGAGCCGATTGGAATATCCGGCTTGAAGATGGCACGTACACAATTGACGGCTACTTTGCTGGGGCACGTTCGTCAAGCTCTGGAGTCCTGCAGAACGGCACCACCGGTCGGCTTCTCTTATCAAGAATTGCGGCCGAGCACTGGTTCTACACGACATCGTACGACTTTGCCACCCGCTTCTTCGATCCGAATGACATTGGCTTCTTTGCACAACCGCACGATCACGGTGGATATGTGCAGTTGCTCTACAGAGAGAATTTTGCCGAAGGCGTATTCAGACGATACTCGGCAGCGCTTAACCCCGAATATAGATGGAACTGGGATGGAATTAACACCCACTCTGCTCTTAATGCAGAGTTCACCGGTGAGTTTACAAACTTCTGGCTTGGTACGCTTGCCTACACATATTCTCATCCGGCTTATGATGATGAAGAGCGTGGGATAGTAGGTACCTACAGGCGGCCCGCCGATCAGGTCTTTCGATTGTCGGTCACAACAGATGCGCGCAAAGACATCTCGTTGTTTTTCACGGGAGTCTACGATCGGGACGCTATACGGAAGAGGAGCATCGTCGGCCAGGTCGGCATAACATTCAGGCCAGTATCGTGGATGGAACTGACACCGCTGGCGTATTATGCCCGCACGCGCAGCGAGGAGGCGTGGGTCTTTCCCTATGGAAGCAATCCATCGGTTACCGGTACGCCGAACAGTGTGTTCGGTGACAGGGATGTTGACCAACTCGATCTCGAAGTGCGGGGAATTGTGACGTTCACCCGGAACCTCTCTCTTCAATTCTTCTCACAAGTCTTGCTTGCCCGTGGACGATATGTTAACTATAGACAGCTTGTGACAAGCACCGAGTTCTCACCATACACTCCACCGGCCGCCTCGTTCATCAATCCGGATTTCAACGAGATCACGTTCAACGCAAATGTCCTCTTGCGATGGGAGTATCTTCCTGGCAGCACGCTGTATTTCGTGTGGACACAGGGGCGGTCTGATAACAGCGGGGAGTACTCGACCGGATTCGGGCAACGCCTCGGTGACGCTCTCTCGCTCCCGCACGAAGATGTGTTGTTGTTGAAAGTTAGCTACTGGTTACCGCTGTAGAGGTTCGGTTGCGCACTTACAGTCAAGAAGGGCGCTACAAGTGCTTCTGGAAAAACCCCAGAACTCTTCTTGCGTATTCGTCTCCGCCCACTTCTGCAATATCGTTGTGCTTTGCTCCGGGAATGAGCCACAGTTCTTTGGGTGTGGGAGCTTTGGCGTAGAGCAGTTCGGAGTACTGGTACTTGATGCGGTTGTCAGCGGTGCCGTGGAGAATGAAGACAGGCACCTGAATTTTCTGAATGGCCTCAAGAGGTGAGACTGCGCTTGCTTTGAAGTGTGCGAGGTGTTCCGATCTCTTGATCACAAGATTGCGGAGATAGTGCCACGGCATCTTAATCATCCGCTTCTGGTAGTCGTCGAATACGGTGCGGAGAGATGCAAATCCGCTTTCGGCAATCACTGCCCTTATGCGCTTGTCTATTGCCGCTGCCTGAATGGCTATGGCTGCCCCCATTGAACTTCCAAACACTCCAATATTGCCAAGCTGTAGATCCTTCCGCTGTTCGAGATAGTTGATGACTGTGCTTACGTCGTGTTTTTCGTAGAACCCGTACGTGCAGTACCGCCCCCCGCTGCCACCATGTCTTCGGGAATCATAGAGAAATACGTTAAACCCCAGATCATGCAACGCTTTTGTCATAGGCAACCCGACGATCATACACTCGCTTACGCCATGAAGGTAAACGATTGTTCCCAGCGCGGGTTCGTGCGCCTTGATCAGCCAGCAACTCAGCGTGATGCCTTCTGCTGTTTTTAGCGTGAGGTCTTCAAACATCAAGCCGGCGTCGCCTGGGTGCAGGAGACTCGTGCTCGTGCGATAGAACTCAACCGTCCGCCGGTTGGGCTGGAGCAACATGATTGGGCCGATCACAAAAAGTACAAGAGAGAAGGAGATCAGCGACAATACAACGATGATGATCAGTGCGAGAAGAACGCTCATTAGGCAGCTATGTCGCAAAGGTTGATGGAGAGGAATCAGGACGCGTTTCAATATACCCAGTTGACTTTTGTGAAGCAACAAACGGACTTTGCTTCTCCCCATTCGTATTCGTATCATTCAACCACGAAGCCACATAATTCTAACAACCAGTCCGAGGCCCATCGTT
>DPLS01000318.1:17606-18754 GCA_003541875.1 Bacteroidota bacterium
ATTGTTCATGAGTGGTTCGCCGGTATGCGGGGAGGAGAGAAATGCGTCGAAGCGCTGTGTGAACTCTTTCCGACGGCCGAGCTCTTTTCTCTCCTGCATGTGAAGGGAGCGGTGTCGCCGACAATCGAGCGCATGGCGATACACACATCGTTCATCCAGAAGCTTCCTTTTGCCGAGCAACGATATCGCCACTACCTTCCCCTCTTTCCGACAGCAATACAACAGTTTGACCTGAGCGCATTCGATCTTGTGATTACGTCGAACCACTGCGTTGCTAAAGGTGTGCAGGTTCCTCCAACTGCTTTGCACGTCTGTTATTGCTACACTCCGATGCGCTATATCTGGGGCTTGTACGATGACTACTTCAGCAAGGATCGGGCCGGACTGGTGACGCGTGCTGGCATGAAGGTATTTCTCAACTATCTCCGTAAATGGGACGTTCGAACTGCGGCAAACCCTCAACACTTCATTGCCATTTCTGACCACATTCGACGAAGGATCGGGGACATCTATCATCGGACGGCCGATGTCATATATCCGCCGGTGAAGACATCCCTCTTTCATCTTTCTTTCGGGAACGATGGATACTTTCTGATCGTAAGCGCGTTCGTGCCATACAAGCGTATCGATCTTGCCATTGAGGCATTCAACAGAATCGGTGAGCGCCTTGTGATAATTGGGGATGGTCCGGATGCGGCACGGCTGCGAAAGATTGCCCGCGGCAACGTCGAGTTCCACGGATGGCAACCCGATGAGATGCTGAAGGAATACTATGCCCGATGCAAGGCTCTGATCTTTCCGGGAGAGGAGGATTTTGGCATTGTGCCGGTTGAGGCCATGGCATCAGGGAAACCCGTCATTGCCTTTGCGGTCGGAGGTGCACTTGAGACGGTCATTCAAACACCCCACCTCAAGACCGGGATTCTCTTCAAGGAGCAAACGGTCGACTCGCTTGTTGGGGCAATCGAAAGACTTGGGAAAGAGAACTTTGATCCCGAAGCGCTTCGCGCACATGCTCTCACGTTTGACCGCGAAGTGTACAAGCGCCGGATGCATGAGTACCTTGAACACAAATGGGCAGACTTCAAAGCCCATCCCGCCAAGCATTGAAAAGAGAACAAGTTATCGCGTTCCCGCGTTGACATTTC
>DPLS01000270.1:0-5792 GCA_003541875.1 Bacteroidota bacterium
ATGTACGACTGGGCGCACGGCCAATGTGACTCCATCGAGAGGATCACTCATTCGATCTGCACACTTGAGTTCACAGATCATCGTCCGTTGTACGACTGGTTCATCGAGGAGATAGGAATTTACCACTCTCAACAGATTGAGTTTGCCCGACTGAACCTGAACTACACCGTGATGAGCAAACGGAAGCTGTTGCAGCTCGTGCAGGAGAATCATGTGCGTGGCTGGGACGATGCGCGCATGCCGACGATCTCGGGTTTGCGGCGACGGGGGTACACGCCTGAGTCGATTCGCTTCTTTGCCGATCGGATAGGTGTCGCGAGAAGCGAGAGCACGTCCGAAGTTGCGCTCCTAGAGGATTGCCTGCGCGATGATCTGAACAAGCGTTCACCCCGGGTAATGGCAGTTCTCCGTCCGCTGAAGCTGGTGATCGAGAACTACCCTGACGGCGTTGTTGAAGAGCTTGATGCGGTGAACAATCCCGAAGACCCTGCAATGGGGAGGCGGAAGGTTCCATTCTCGAAAGTCCTCTATATCGAGCAGGATGACTTTCGGGAAAATCCGCCGAAGAAATACTTCCGGCTCTCACCCGGAGTAGAAGTCCGATTGAGGTACGCGTACATCATCAAGTGCGTTGGTGTTGTGAAGGATGACAAGACCGGTGAGATCGTCGAACTGCGTTGCACGTATGATCCTGAGACCAAGAGTGGGTCTTCACAAAGTGGCCGCAAGGTGAAGGGGACCATTCATTGGGTATCAGCGCCGCATGCGTTGGACGCCGAAGCCAGATTGTACGACCGGCTGTTTTCCGTTGAAGACCCCGGTGGTGACAGTTGGAAAGCCCTCATCAATCCCAACTCGCTGGAAGTTGTGCGGTCGTGCAAAGTAGAGCCGAACTTGGCAACTGCCAAGCCACAGGATCGCTTCCAGTTCGAACGGCTCGGGTATTTCTGCGTGGATGGCGATTCGAAACAGGGCTCTCTTGTCTTCAATCGGGCGGTGACTTTGCGAGACACCTGGGCAAAGATAGAGAAGTCCTGATGGGAGTGGGGACCTACTGTAATCTGCATTGCACGATTGCTTATTGAACGATCAATCTCTATATTTTCGCGGCATGGCCGATCTGAACATCATCCGAATCAAGAACGCTGTCTTCTATGCCTATCACGGCGCGGGAGAAGAAGAACAAAACCTCGGCGGCAAGTTTGAGGTTGACATTGACATGTATTGCGATCTCCTTCCAGCAGCCGAAACGGATTCCTTAAAGAAAACTGTTGACTACGAAAAGGTGTACGCCTATGTCAGCAGCGTTGTCCACTCAAAGAAGAACTACCTGATTGAAGCGCTCGCGCATACCATTGCACGGGGGATTATCAGAGAGTTCTTCAACGTTGAGATGGTGACGATCCGTATTCGCAAGCCTCACCCGCCGGTGAAAGGCGTCGTCGATCATGTTGAGGTTGAACTTACAGAGAAGCGATGAAGAGTTATCGCGTCTTTATTGGCCTTGGCTCGAATGTTGGTCAGCGCGAGAAGTTTTTGAACAAGGCGGTTGCAGAGTTGAAGAATGTGCGCGATACGAAAGTTGTATGGGCATCTTCGGTGTACGAAACAGATCCGGTTGGCAAAACCGACCAACCAAAGTTTCTGAATGCAGCAGTCGAAATCGAAACGCAACTCCAGCCGAATGAGTTGTACGAGGAGGTCAAGGCAATCGAAACACGACTAGGCCGGACCAAGACGGAGCGGTGGGGACCTCGTGAGATTGACATTGACATTTTAGTGTACGATGGTCTCGTGTTTCAAGATGAAGAGGTGACAGTTCCTCATCCGGAGATGGAGCGGAGAAAGTTCGTGCTGGTACCGCTGAAAGAAATTGCTCCCGATCTTGTTCACCCGATCAGCGGGATGACAATGGAAGAGCTTGTTGCAGAGTGCAAGGATGTGGGAAGAGTTGTGCAATCGTATCATAAGATCATTCTCTAGGCCGACAGAATAATTCACGGAGCCGGATTGGCGCAGAAAGAATCTCTCGCAAAGCTCACCGAGAACACCGATATCCGATACATCGCCATTGAAGGTGTCATCGGGGCTGGTAAGACAACGCTGGCAAACATGCTCGGCGAGACACTAAAAGCGAATGTGGTGCTGGAGCAATTCGAGGAGAACCCGTTTCTGAAGGATTTTTACAAGGATCCGGATCGGTATGCGTTCCAGACGCAGATTTTCTTCCTGCTCACACGATACAAGCAACAACAGAAGCTCTTTCAGGCAGACCTCTTTCATCGCTTCCTGGTGACGGACTACATATTCGAGAAGGACAAGATCTTCGCGTATCTGAACCTTGAAGACGAAGAACTGAAACTGTACGAGACGCTCATAGGGGCGATTGAGCGGAGTATCCCGACGCCGGACATTGTAGTGTACCTTCAATCCAATGTACCCCGACTGATGTCAAACATCAAGTTGCGGGCACGGTCGTATGAAGCGGAGATGTCTGAGACATATATCAAAGACCTCAACGAAGCATACAACTACTTCTTCTTCCGGTACAAGGCAACGCCGTTGCTGATCGTCAATGCCGTTGAGCTGGACTTCGTCTCCGACAAGGAACAGTACGAGGACTTGGTGCGCGAGATCTTTCGCACAAACCGGTCGGCGGTTGAGTACTACAATCCACTGAGAAACAAGTGAGGAGTTGTGACCAGGTTACTCTTGTATCTTGCCATAGGCTACCTGATCTGGAAAGTTGTTCAGATATTCTCTCGCGGTGCGTCAAGCTCGCGACGTGACTCCGGCGACGTTTTTGGCAAACGTCCGTCCCAGAAAACGGAAAAGGATTTCAAGGATGTGCAGGATGCGGAGTTCGAAGAGCTTCCTCCCGACGAGAAGAAATAATCTTCCACTGCCCGCCGCACGCCAGTGATCCGGCGACTTGAACAATATCTCAAACGACGTGTCTTCTCCTTCCTGAGGTTCCTGATTTCGTCAGCCCAACCCACCGATCTTGCCACTAGGTCCTTCCGCAGCATCATCGTCATACGCCAGCACAATCAGCTCGGTGATATGCTCTGTGTTGTGCCACTGTTGCGTGGGCTTCGCGAGCGCTACCCTGAGGCACACATCGCGTTGCTGACCAGTCCGGTCAATCATGAGGTGATGCTGAACAGTCCTTACGTCGATCGGCTCATCAATTATGACAAACGGGAGTTTCTGGGTGGCGTGTCGATCAAGTTCGTCGCATTTGTGAAGTTCGTCCGGAAGTTGCGGGCCGAGAAGTTCGAGCTTGCCGTTGTTCCCTCAACGGTCTCCGTTTCGGCAACAAGTGATTTGTTGGCGTATCTCTCGGGGGCAAAGTACAGAATAGGGGCGGGGGAGATCGACGGCGAGGGGAACCCTTCAGGTGTCTTTTTCAATTGCCCAGTTACGCTCGATTGGCGCGAGTCGGAACACAGACATCAGGCGCTCCGGAATCTCGACAATGCCCAGGTGTTGCATCTGAATGTGGCCGACCTTTCATCACAGATCGAGCTCACCGAAGAGGAGAGTCGTGGAGCAAGGGCGTTCGTCATTGACTTGCGTCTGCAGGTCGGGTCGTTCGTTGTTTATCATGTGGGTGCGGGGAAGCCCGCCAACCGGTGGCCAGCGGAGAGATTTGCTCAACTTGCCAACCGACTCTCAAGTGACTCGAAAGCAGGCACCCTCTTCACGCACGGACCGATGGATGATGAACCTGTTAGGATCGTGAAATCTACACTGACCGTTCCGTACAGCGTCGTCGATGGCAAGAGCATCAGACAGGTGGCTGCAATCCTCTCGCTCGCCCGACTCGTAGTATCGAATGACACAGGCATCATGCACGTAGCGGCGGCAGTGGGAACGCCGGTCCTTTCACTTTTTGGTCCCACCGACCCCGAACAGTGGGCACCGATTGGAGCCAAACATCGTTATATTGTTGGGAAGGGTGGAGATATTCAATCCATCCAGGTTGAGGAGGTTCTGACTGCAGCCCGAGAAATGCTGCGGTAACATATATTAGGAATGACATGATTGCTTTGGATGACCTGGGCAGACTTGGCAAGACATCGAACATCGACTACGCTCAAGAAATTCTTCGCCTTAAAAAAGAACTCAACGCGATTATCCTCGCGCATTACTACCAGGAGTCCGAGATACAGGACCTGGCAGACTTCATTGGCGATAGTCTGGAGCTTTCACGCCGGGCTTCAGAGACGAAAGCAGAAGTAATCGTGTTTGCCGGCGTTCACTTCATGGCTGAGACGGCGAAGATATTGAGTCCGAACAAACAGGTTCTTCTTCCTGATCTCAATGCAGGTTGTTCGCTTGCCGAAGGGTGTCCCGCTTCACTGTTCAAACAGTTTCGGGCGCAGCACCCGGATCATATCTCGATCACCTACATCAATTGTTCAGCGGAAGTCAAAGCTGCGAGCGACATCATTTGCACATCCAGCAGTGCAGAGAAGATCATCAGGCAAATACCTGACGACAAGCCGATCTTCTTTGCTCCTGACAGGAACCTCGGACGCTATCTTATCAAGAAGACCGGAAGAGACATGCTGCTGTGGGAAGGCTCGTGCGTTGTGCATGAGACATTTAGCATGCGCAAGCTCATCTCGCTTCAGCTCGAACATCCGAAGGCCGAGCTGATCGCACATCCAGAGTGTGAAGAGCCTCTGCTGGAAAAGGCCAGCTTCATTGGTTCGACAAGTGGACTGCTCAAGTATGTGCAGGGATTCAAAGGGAAGGAGTTTATTGTTGCAACTGAGCCGGGCATCCTCCATCAGATGGAGAAATACGCGCCCTCCAACACATACATACCGTTACCCCCCGAAGCCGCCTGCTCATGTAACGAGTGTCCGTACATGAAACTCAATACGATGGAAAAGCTCTATCTTTGCATGAGGGACCGATCGCCTGAGATCACGCTCGCCGCCGACATTATTGCCAAAGCACTGGTACCGATACAACGGATGATGGAGATGAGCAAATGAGCGGGTCTAGTGGGGTTTGACGACAAACGCCTGCGAGACGCTTGGCTCTTTTAAGTGACAACAAATAGTGGAATTCGCGTACTAGTGGCGGTAGTGATCAGGAGACCCTCGATCAGCTCTCCTTTTTGGGCAAGAGGTTTCGCAAAGTTCTGCATTGACTCTTGGTCTTTCACCTCGTATCTTATTTGTGCAGAGCCGTTCTCAGACATTATACCTTGCACTAATGTGTTGATGAGCGGTTCTGTCTGTTCCCGCATCATCGTCCCTCGTACACGTCCGCCGAGTAGTTTGTTCCGTACTCCTTTTGTTCCTGTGCGAGCGAACGTGTTCTGGTGTAACAGCCTCTGTCGGACATTTTGGTCCGTGAAGTAGTTGGTCGAAATCACTAATGCATTTCACACTTCTCTTGGAGCGTGCCATGATACAAAGATTTCTCACAGGCGTCCTTGTGGTTCTTGTTACCTTTGCATTTGCTGCAACAAGCTTTGCCCAGGATGCCAAGAAGGAAGTAAAGAAGGAAACCAAACCTGCCGTCACGACTGACGTGAAGAAAGACGCGCAGAAGGAGACAAAACCCGCAACGGTGGATGCAAAGAAAGACCCGAGCAAGCCGAAAAAGCCTGCCTCGATGAAGAATGTGGGGTGCACCCAATCCGGATGCGGGTTCTGGGCCAAGAGTCATAGTGGCAAGGAACTCAGATACATTATGAAACGGCATGCGAAGAAGTACCACAAGATTGAACTGACCGATAAGCAACTGAAGGAAATGGTGAAGGTCGAAGG
>DPLS01000270.1:6117-9016 GCA_003541875.1 Bacteroidota bacterium
TTTTCCATCATGCGTACAACCGTTGTCATTTCGTCTCCTCTTTGTTATATTGGCTACACCACGTCGGCTCGCTGCCGACCTGCAATGTTCTTTCCGACCATCCCCAATTCTGGAATCGCTTAGTCGTACCAATTACGTTTTCCCCAATGAGGGAGAGAGACAGCAATGCAATCACAACAAGAAGAACCCACCGGAACCAGCTCAGTGCAGCCTGCCACAACATCTGCCGGAACAGCTGCGGTGGCACACCCGTCTGTCAAACCACCCCGGCTTGATTCCATCGACATGCTGCGTGGTCTAGCCATGGTTATCATGGCACTCGATCACGCACGCCACTACTTCACCATCGTAAGATTCAGTCCAGTGAACATCGATGAAACCACCGTTGCTCACTTCTTCACGCGCTGGCTGACACATGTGTGTGCGCCAGCGTTTGTTTTTCTGGCTGGGACCGGGGCTTTCTTGTTCCGAACACGAGGCAAGACGAAGAACGAGCTTGCGTGGTTTCTGTTTTCTCGAGGTATCTGGTTGGTCGTTCTCGAGCTGACGGTGATGCGCATGGCGTGGCAGTTCAGCTTTGACTATTCGTACGCCGTCGGTCAAACCATCTGGGCAATTGGCTGGTCGATGGTTGTTCTTTCCGGATTGGTCTACTTTCCAATCTCCGTCACGACGGTGTTCGGAGTTTTGATGATCGTCGTGCACAATGCCTTTGATGGTATCAAGCCGAAGATGCTTGGTGACTGGGGATGGCTATGGAAGATCCTCCACAGCGGGGGTCGCATTCAGATTTTCGAGAACTACACCTTGAGCATCATGTATCCGTTGATTCCATGGATCGGAGTGATGGCCGCAGGGTACGGCTTCGGTCTGCTCTTACAACGAGAACAAGGTCAGCGAAAGAAGATCATGTGGTGGCTTGGGGGTGGCCTGACGATAGCCTTTGTGATTCTCCGATGGCTGAACATCTATGGTGATCCAAGGCCGTGGACGACCCACGAAGATCTAGCGATGACGATAGTAGATTTCCTCAATTGTGACAAGTACCCACCTTCACTTCTTTTCCTATTGATGACGCTCGGACCCGCGATTGCAGTAATCCACCTCCTGGAACGGCTTCGCGGTCCAGTGGCAAAATTCTTCATTGTCTTTGGTCGCGTACCGCTGTTCTTCTACGTCTTGCACATCTTCCTCATCCATGCGCTTGCAGTGCTTGCCGCCTATATCACCGTCGGTGGTCCGTCAAGTCTCGTCGGGAGTGGGAAACCGCTCGAGTTGCCCGAGGGATACGGTTTCGAATTGCCGGTTGTCTACGCCGTTTGGATTGGGGTGTCATTGGCGCTCTATCCGGCCTGTAAATGGTATGCCGATGTCAAGCGACGGAGCAAGAGCAAATTGCTGAGCTATTTGTAGGGTTCGGAGAACGACCGGCAGAGCCACCAGCTCGGGGGGAGCAATTGTCAAGTGCCTGGTTGTTGCTTTCTATGGATGGCCTTCGCTGTGGGAGGGGCGGTTCATCGCCTGCGGGGCGCTGAACCGGACCTTACCACAAATATGGTATTGCCTCTTCGGCCCCAATGCGCTACCTCTTGTTCGGCTGTTGGACGTTTGGGAGATGGACGGGGAAGTCAGGACGTGCCGCTTGTCACTCAAATCCCCACGGCAAAGAGGAGGTATTGATTCTTCGCTCCGCAGCACGTATCTTACAGTTGTAGCGCCGTTCTCTGATACCACTTTAACTTGCACTTAGGTGTCGTTGAGCGGCTTTGTCCTTTTCCGCTCCATCATCGTCCCCCCACACATTCTTGGAGTTGCCTTTCCGATGATCCTTGATTTCTGTGCAAGGTGAGGTAAGTTCGCGACGACGGAGTCGGACGTGTATCTTCTGAAAACAATCGTTGCCTCAGTGTTTTCTACCGCTGAGGCGGGCGGGATCGGCTGAAAAGAATGCTTACTTCCTACATACTGCTATTCCTCTTGCTTCTCTTTGGGGCATTTGGTGTGGTGGAGTATGCTCGACACCAACGGCGAGCCCGCTCAATCCCGATCCGCATACATGTCAACGGCACGCGTGGAAAATCGAGTGTCACGCGACTGATCGGTGCCGGGTTGCGCGTCGGGGGAATTTCAACGATCACGAAAGTAACCGGTACCTATCCGCGGCTGATCCTTGAAGATGGGAGTGATGTGCATATCCATCGCAGGGGAGATGCGAATATCATCGAGCAGCTCTCTGTGGTGAGGCTGGCCGCTGAACGCAAGGTGAGTGCGCTCGTGGTTGAGTGCATGGCGCTCGAGCAACAGTACCAGCGGATCACGGAACGTCAGATGATCCATGCCACTATCGGAGTCATCACGAATGTCAGGCTTGATCACATCGACATCATGGGGCGAACATTGCCTGAGATCGCAAGCGTGCTGGCAGAGACAATTCCTTCACGTCAACATCTTTTTACGGCGGAAACCCTCATCTCCGATGTCTTGCAAAACTACGCTGACAAGAAGCATGCGACGATGCATGTCTCGACAGAAGAATCAGTTTCTCAGGATGAGATGAAGGGTTTTAGCTATATCGAACATCGGGAAAACGTTTCGTTGGCTCTCGCAGTGTGCCAACATCTTGGAGTTGATCGTCAGGTTGCATTGCAGGGAATGTACACTGCAATTCCGGATGCGGGAGTCCTGAGGCGCTTCGTCGTGGGGGCGTTTGGGAAACAACTCGCTTTCTACAATGCCTTTGCGGCAAACGACCCAGACTCGACTTTCCTCGTCTGGAAACGGCTGAAAGAGGAAAGTGGCCTTGAAGGGACTCGAATTGTTCTTCTGAATACGCGCCAGGATCGGATGGACCGCGCACGTCAACTTGCCGAACTTGCGGGGAGAAAACTGAATCCCGACA
>DPLS01000278.1:0-4749 GCA_003541875.1 Bacteroidota bacterium
TCTGGACATAGAACATCTCCTTGGAAAATGTCCACCTTAATATCTAAAAAAACTGTCTCACGCAAGGGGGGAACTCCAGGTATCCCCGCGCCGAACAAGGCTTTGATATCTAATATCATACAAGACCCTTTGTGGGGTCGCGATGTTCTCATAGCTGCCTTCCCAGGATATTCCTCCATTCGTTGAAAAGCTGGCGTCGCGTGTTGCTGCCGAATCCGGGTTCACATCTGTTCGCACGAACGACACGTGCGCCTTGTTTGCTGACGTGACGACTTTTGGACGAAGGCCTGTGCCCGGGCTGAGATCAGTGACCCGCTTGCCATCTCGGAAATCCTGTGTTGCTTCGTTGAGTCGAACATAGTAGATCTCATTTGACGATTCCCAGACGATATGGACTCCCCTCACATCTGCGTATGCATCAATGGCCGAGATGTTCTGATTGTTGGAAAAACTATCTGCTGGATCAAATTGAAGTGCTGTGGCAAGCCAATGTTCCCCCCATCGCTGCTGCGCTGCAAACGAATAACGTCGTGGTTTGTTGCCACGTTGTATCGGTACGCAACATTCACATAGGTGCCAAATGCCGTAACAGCCGTCACCCCTTGCTGGGAGTCTCCCATGTCGGGGGATGAAAAGATTGTTGCCCCATTATTTCCGACCAAGTAATGTTTCGTAGGACTCGTACGAGCAACACCAAGGTGTTGTCCGTACCCGTTAGAGAAGGCGCTCTCCACTGACCTGTTCCATAGGCCTAATCGAACAGTATCCTCCCATTCAGGAACTTGAGCATAGACCACAACGGGAAGAAAAACCAAGCACAAAGTGAAGAAACGAATGAACAACAACACGGTTTTCATATGACCTCCTGTTGGTAACTTTGTTGTTGATTGAAACATAAGTGTTTCTGATATTACCAACGGCGAGCAGACAGTGCAGCTTAGGTTGTTAATGGACTGGCTGCACCGTCACAGTTCAATCGCCGTTGTGCTGAGCGATGGAGTGCCACCTCCGTCGCTCAGTTGTTTTGCGACATTTGAACAGCTCAGCCGCCGAATCGACCTCCTTTCTTCTAGCGGATGAGAAGTAGTTTCTTTGTCATAGAGAATTCCCGGACTTGTAGACGATATGGGTACATTCCCGTGGCCATCCCCGTTGCATTCCAAACGGTAGAATAGTATCCGCCCGGCTGGGTCTCGTCCACCAATACCAGGACTTCTCGCCCTAACAAATCAAAGATCGTTATCCGTGCATGGCCACTACCGGCCAACTCATAGGAAATCACTGTTGAGCTATTGAACGGATTCGGGTAGTTCTGAAACAATTGGATTTTCTGGGGAAGATCCCTTTGGTCTTCCACGATCAGCAATGGAGTGGCCAAGTACAAATCAGAGTAATACCGTAAGCGGCCGAGAGAATCCACACCATCCTTGCTTACCACGAGATCCATTCTTGCCCGGTCATGAAAGTCGTAAACTTGCACCGCATTCAGCACATCCTCATGCCTATAATACCAGAGCCTATACGAATTCGCTGTGTCAGACTTAAAGATGAAGATGTGAGAGCCGCTGGTAGTTAGAAGTTCGAGCTTGCTGTCACCATCGACATCCGCCGTAAGATATGTAGGAAAATCTATCGAGCCTCCGGACAAGAAATGGAAAAGAAACTTTGGAGAATACCGATTAGCAGTGTCCGCCTCGTACGCGAGAGCCCATTGTCCATTTCCTTGTGTTGCGGCGACAAAAAATTCCGGTTTACCATTATTATCCACATCACCCGTGGTTACTCTATATAGATTCACAAATGGTGTGCTATCCTGATAAACAAGTGCGTACGCATTGTTCCCCTCATTCTCAAACACGAAAACGTGTCCAAGCAACCCCCCGGTTGTTACGAAGTCCATCTTTCCGTTCCGATCAAAGTCAGCAACAGCAAATTGCCCGGTTTCATCGTCTTGTTGACCAATTGGTGGGACCCGAATTGAAACTACTCTCCGTAGGTCTCGTGAGAGCGTGTCGTACTTCGCAATCACAGCCTTCCTGACGTAAGGCATGCTGGTATCGGAGGAGTCCACCTCAACAACTTTGTAGAGGCATTGCATATTAGAATCCCCATCGAAACGACCTACCACAGGTGCCACATATCCACCGACAACACCTGAATTGGTGGTCATATGGGAAAAGTTGAATACGGTTGGAAAGCCGTTCGCTTGCTGTTGTCGAAAGTCCGTGAGAATGAGTCCGCTTTGCCCCGAGAAAAGAACCTCAAGTGAGTTGTCACTGTCAATATTCACTATTCCCGTTGGTATGCCTGGATAGGGCAGATAGGTGTAGGCAAACGTTGGCGGCTCTACTTCACAAATGCGAGCTTCCAGAACAGTTGGAGATCCCGGTATCGTAACCAACCCATACACTTCAGCTATATTGTTTTTGTCAACATCAGCAACCACTACTGGCTTTCCCGGACTCTGAGAAATGGGTAACTGTTGCCAATACTTGTACCAGCCAGCGTATGGCGTCGTATCAATCAATGCCGGGTCGATTTCGAGTATGGGTACTCCACGTGATCTTGCCCAGGTACGGATTCTCGCTTCGCTCTGCTCTCGCAGACTGAAAATCTGTTTTTCACCTATGGGAAACTCTATCTCAACCAAGTCGCTCGAAGGTAGGTGATAAGTAAATCCACGTTTCGTGAGGCTCGCAAGACCACGTGTTACATCCTCATGCTGGAAAGGAGAAGGATTGGTACCACCCATCAAGAGCGTGAAGGCCAATGCAAGTATGAGGGGAGTTTTCGTTTTCATGGTTGCCTTTCGTTATTAAAGCACCAATCTTTCAACTGTCCGACACCGCGACCAGCGTTTTGTTTGCCGTTAGCCCGGTCAGTGATGCTGATACATCATTGCCCGGTTTTTGTTTTGATACTTCCCGTTATTGACTAAGTGATACACCTCCCTTCCGTAACGGGTCGATTCCCTTCATTTTATCTTAGCAACAACAACTTGATTGTTGTGACTTGATCGTGTGTTTCCAATCTACAAAAGTATATTCCACTCGGCTCATTAGTCGCATTCCATTGGATTGAGCGGCGCCCACTTTGCTTCTTCTCATCGACAAGTGTGACCACTTCCGCCCCCAGTAAGTCATAGATGACCAACCTAACCCAACCATTCTGTGGTAACACGTATTCTATGCTCGTTGCGGAATTGAATGGGTTCGGATAACTCCTTAGAATCTGTGGCTCGAGTGGAGGTAAGTTCTGCTCAGCAACATCAACCCGTTTGCTCGCCCTATACACATCCGTAAATAGCCCAATTTCGTTTATGCCTCTGCTTATCAAAATATCGGGCCGGCCATCATTGTTCACATCATAACATTGGCATGAGAGTGTGTTGTTGTCATGTCTGAAGTACCAGAGTCGGTAGTCATCGTCGCTCGTGGCTTTGAATATGTGGAGATACCCGCTACTAAGGATAATAAGCTCTGGATGCCCATCACCGTCCATATCTTTCACAAGGTACGTGGGCGAGAAGAAGCCATCCGGCACGATATGAAACATAAACCGTGCGCTGTAGTGGTTGTTGCTATCTGCCTCATACGCTATTGTCCAATTCCCGTTGGACAGATCCCCACCTACGAAGAACTCCAGTTTGCCATCTCCATCCACATCACCGCCTACGGTGTGATACAAATTGATAAGCGGTGTGCTATCTTGCCAGGTTATCGCATAGAGATTATCCCCAACGTTCTCCGTCACAAATACTCTTCCGTAGGATGATTCGCTTACAACGAACTCCATGTGTCCGTCCCTATCGAAATCATCAACGGCAAAACCGCCTATTCCCGCCACTCCACCGAGGCCGTAATCTGTGGACCACACCCTGACAAAGTTGTTTGCCTGATGATTGTATTCTGCAACATAGACTTTCGTCACTCCACCGGATGAATCCCATTCTGAGCCTTTGTAGAGGAAATCTGTGAGACTGTCACCATCAAGAAAGCCAACAAATATGCCTGTAAAACCAGGATCATCAGCTTCATATCTGTTGTGCTCAAAGCGAAAGACAGTTGGCAGTGAATCGGGGGACGGTTGTCCGTAATCGTATGCCATCCCTAACAGGGTGAATAGCACTTCCCTCAGTAAATCACCATCAGCATCAACAACCAAACGTGACGCTGCTTGCAAAGGCGCATAGTTATGACGCAACACCCAGGTACCATTGGAGTCCATCTCGTAGCACCGCGTTTCATGATTTGTACCGGGGGCGTTGTACAAACCATAGCATTCAGGTTTTCCATTGTGATCCAAATCTCCAACAACAATTGGGTTTGAAAAGGAACTGGCCAGTGGTACAACGGTTGAAAGCGTACACCAACCTGCGTAAAGGGTAGTGTCTACCTGAGAAGGGTCGATCTCAAGTATGGGTATGCCGCGCGAAGCAGCCCATCCGCGAATCGTGGCCTCGCTCGGCTCCCGTAAACTCCGTCGCCACGTTTTGCCGGACCAAGTCTCTTTGAACTCAATCGTTTCGGGATCAACAAAACGATAAGTAATCCCCCGCTTTGCAAGAGCATCAAGCTGGTACTGCCGCGCTCCGCTCTTTGTTGGCAGCGCTGAGTATCCCTGGAAAAGAACTGTGGTAAAGAACGTCAGCAAGCTAATCAAGAACTGCCTCATCGAAGCCTCCTTTGGGCTTGTTCGCACACACTATCCATCGCGTGGCTTTGGGAAGAGCGGAAGAGCGGAAGAGCG
>DPLS01000278.1:5032-11283 GCA_003541875.1 Bacteroidota bacterium
GGAAGAGCGGAAGAGCGGAAGAGCGTGGGTTTCATCACGCGTCACCCTGTGAAATCACAAGCGCAAGCTAAGAAACCCACAGCAAAATGTCAAGGCAAAAGCGTGACAAATTGCCGTGAGGGCGAGCTAATAGTCAGTCCACCTTCCCACAACCGAGAAGTCTGTAATCCTCTTAGAACGTCACCCCGACCGATGCAAGCATAAACGAGAAAGAGATCCAAGATCGAATTGGAGGGATCGGTTCAGAGCCAGATCAGGCCGCGCAATCCCCAGAAGCTGTCATCTCCCGCCCAAACGTATCTCGCGCAGAAGTCGAACATCCCCAGCTTCACTCCGACCATAGGTGTGAAGACTCCCCGGGTGATTGTCACTATGTTTTCTGCTGCTTCTTCTTGGCAGCGGGGAACAGAATGTTATTGAGAATCAATCGGTAGCCCGGTGAATTCTTGTGCAATGAAAGATCTGTCGGGGGATCACCAACGGCGTGCTGGTAATCTTCGGGGTCATGGCCACCGTAAAATGTGAACGTGCCGCGCCCATAGTTGCCGTGGAGATAGCGTACCTGGTCAAGCCCCTCCTTCTCTGCCAGGATCGTCACCGTTTTCTTGACCGTACTTTTTTTGAAGTTCGTCGTCTGTCCGAGGAAGCCCTTGATGACGTTCACATGGTCCTGCGTCAGCATCGTTGGCACTGGATCGAACTTCGCGGAGAATTCAAACAGCGTGAAGTAATCCGTTTCGGGGTTCTGGAGGCCAAGCAGATCGCTCGGCGGCTGATCGATATCTGAATACTCGTAGCGGAGCGGGTTTTTCTCCAATGTAAAATCCGTGAATGTCAGCGTCTTGGAGAAGTCCAACATCTGCTGCGCGTTTGCGTCCGGCGGGTCCCCATCGTACATAACATCACAGATGTCCGTGTTCTCCGCTGCAAGCGCAATGTCATATGTGTCGGTTGCCGAGCACATGGCAAACATGAAGCCGCCATTTGCGATGTAATCCTTGATCTTCCTGGCAACCGACTTCTTCAGCTCGGAAACTTTCTTGAAGCCGAGTTTCTTTGCCTCTTTCTCCAGCATCACCTGCTGCTCGATGTACCAGTTTGCGCTGGCAAACGATGCATAGAACTTGCCGTATTGTCCGGTGAAGTCTTCGTGATGAAGATGAAGCCAGTCGTATTCGTGGAGTTTGTCGGCCATGACTTCATCGTCCCACAGCTTATCGTACTTGATCTCGGCATATTCAAGTGCAAGCGTCACGGCGTCGTCCCATGGCTGGAACCCGGGAGGCACGTAGACTGCAACTCTCGGTGCCTTCTCCAGCCGGACCACATCCATGTTATTATCTTCGCGTTGTACTTCGGAGTAAACCTGTGCCGCCTCGGCGGCACTCAGCGGGCTGAACGCCACGCCGCGAATTCTGCATTCGGACGTGACGACGTCCAGGGCGTCTATCATGAATGAGCCGCCCCTGTAGTTGAGAAGCCAGTCGACGTCGATGTTCTTTGTGAGCGCCCAGTACGCAATGCCATAGGCTTTCAGATGATCGGTCTGCTGAAGATCCATGAAGATAAGAAGCTTCGGCTGACCAAGCAGATGCGCCACACCGATCAGCAAGAGCGTCAACACTCCCCTCAATCGTCCGCATGTTACCCCCCGGTTTTTCCAGCCATCGCTTCTATTGTATTGCATCCTGCAGCTCAACAATATTCACGGTCCCGTACGTCTTAACTTTTGGCGAAGTCTCTTCTGCCGGCGAAACGAGAACGATCAGCAAATCGTCCAGCAGGAAATACTTCTGAGCAACGCGGTGCACATCGTCAAGCGTCACCGCCTTCAGTTTTTGGACGTAGGTCTCCAGATGGTTCTTGGGAAATCCATAAATCTCGATGTCCGTGAGTCTGGCAGCAAGTGCCTCGGGTGACTGAAGGCCGCGAGCAAAACTGCCAGCGACATAGTTCTGACCTTTCTTCAGCTCCTCTGCCGTTGCACCATTGGCGCGGTATTTCTTGATCTCGTTCAGCATAGCATCAATCATTTCATTCACGGTTGCATTCTTGGTGAAGGTAGAGATCGAATATGTACCGCCATACAGGCTGGCGCTGAAGCCGCTGCGCACACCATACGTGAGACTCCTCTTCACTCGCAACTCATCGACAAGCCGGGAGGTGAAACCAGACCCGAAAATGGTATTCGCCACCTGGATCGCGAAATAATCAGGGTTCTTGATATCGATTCCGGTATTCCCAAACACCATCTGCGTTTGTGTTGCATCGGACTTGTTGACCAGAACGACTCTTCTTCCCTGCAACATCGTTGGCGGTGCGATGCTGATGTCGAGCTTCTCCCCTTTTTGCCACGTGCCGAAGGTTGCCTTGATCTTGTCAAGCATCTCCGCCGATGCAAAATCACCTACCACAACGAGGGTGGCATTGTTGGGGATGAACACGGTCTTATAGAACCCGGCAAGGTCGTCGCGTGTAATAGCATCAAGTGACGCCTTTGTACCCATCGACTGTCGCCCGTAAGGATGATTTCCGTAGGCGTTTTTCTTAAATACGATCGAGGCCACACTGGACGGCTCTTCTTTCAGTCCTTCAAGATTGGCAAGGCGTTGCTTGCGGTCGCGGTCGATCTCTGCTTTGGGAAATGACGGATGAAGGATGACATCAGCGAACAGATCAAGCCCGGTCGCCAGATCTTTCTTCAGCACCTCGGCAGTCGCTGCGCAGTAGTCGGCGCCCGCCGAGACGGATAGCGATCCTCCGATGAAGTCTATGGCGTTCGCGATATCCGTCGATGTGCGCGTTTCTGTTCCTTCCCGCATAAGGGACGTTGCCATGGCGGCAACGCCGTCAAGTCCGGTCGAGTCAAGAGCCGATCCTCCGCGCACCACCATCCGGAAATGTATAACTGGAACCTTCTTGTATTCCATAAGGATGACTGAAAGGCCATTCTCCAGCGTATGCTGTGTCGTTGCCGGAAGTTGGATCTTCTGACTGAACGCTGTTGACGTGACGAAAATGAGAACAATCAATGCTTGTTTCATGGTTTTCAATTCCTTGATATTATCGGATTTCAGACAAGACATTCGTTTCATGATAGACAATCTAGTTCGGGGCCTCGCCTGAACTTGTAGCCGACTTCTCCGGTATGAGAACTATTACTGTGCGTTGCCGTTCCTTCAGATACTTCGCTGCAACACGTTTGATATCATCGACTGTAACCTTGTTATAGTGATCGATCACCTGGAACGACTTCTTGTAGTCGCCGTACACCACCTCGTAGAAGCCAAGTCGTCCGGCAACTCCCTGGTTCGTCTTGAAGTTGTCCACATAGTCTGACTGTGCCGTGTTCTTTGCCTTTTGGAGTTCTTCCTCACTTACAGCGTTCTCACCGATGTCTGCAATGATCTTGTAGATCTCTTCTTCGGCGTCTTCAACTGTTTTTCCCTGCTGCATCTGCGCGAACACCGAAAAGAGTCCGGGATCAACCAATTCATCCATGCCCGTGCCGACTTCGGTACAGATTTGCTCGTCGTACACGAGCTTCTTGTACAGGCGCGAACTCTGGCCTCGCGAGAGAATTGTGGACAAAAGGTTCAGTGCATAGATGTCGGACGACTCAACGGAGGCACCTTTGTATGCAATGGCCACGGCCGGAAGCTCGGCCACCTTGTGCAGCTTCAGGCGCTTTTCTCCTTGTTGCTCGGGCTCAGCATTCACTACGGGACGGGGTGTGGGCTGGCGCGGTATGTTGCCAAACAACTTCTCCATTTTCTTCCGCAGCATCTTCGAATCAAAATCGCCCACAACAAACACCGTGGCGTTGTTGGGTGCGTAGTAGATCTTGAAGTAGTCCTTTGCATCTTGAAGTGTGATGTTGTCGAGGTCCCCCATCCACCCGACCACGGGGTTGTGGTATGGATGAGCAACATATGCAGCCGCATAGAGGTCTTCGAATATTTTCCCGCGCACACTGTTGTCGGTGGATACCCTGCGTTCCTCTTTCACAATCCCCCGCTCCTGCTCGATGTTGGCCGTATCGAGCTTGAGCGAGCGCATGCGGTCCGCCTCCATGTCAAGCACCTTGTCCAGCAGGTCGGGGTTAAATTCTTCATAGTAGAAGGTAATGTCGTTGCTGGTGTACGCGTTGGAATACCCGCCGCCGTTTTCAAGGATTTTGTCAAATTCTGTCGGCTTGTAGTTCTTCGAGCCGTTGAACATCATGTGCTCGAAGAGATGCGAGATGCCCGTAATGCCCGGACGTTCATTTCTGCTGCCAACGTGGAAACCAACCGCAAACGTCACACTTGGTACGGTGTGGTCCTCCACCATAACAACCTTGAGTGCGTTGCCAAGCGTGAACTCCTTCGTGTCAACGGACTGGGCTACCACAAGTGCCGGGACAAAGAACAGCAGAGAAGCGTGTTTCAGTTGCTGGATCATGGTTTCTCCTGGTTAATTGTTACTCGAACAACAAAAGAACAAACAGCTACAACCTGTGATTGCCGCTTCTACAGAGAATCCCCTCTCAGCTCCCTGATCCTCTTCCTGGCGGTTGTTACCAGAATCGACTGCGGAAAGTCTACCAGCAGTTTTTCGTATGCCATGATCGCGCTGGTTTTATCGCTCACCCCGAACTGGTAGATCTCGCCGATGTTGAACTGTGCCTTATCCAGGGTGATACTGCTTTCCTTGAACTGCGAGAGGAGCCGCTCATACGACTTGATCGCATCCGCATATAGGCGCGCTTGTGTTTGGAGTGCCGCCACCTTCATCAGCGCATCATCGATCAGCAGCGCCTGAGGATACTTCTCGATGAGATTTAGAAAGAGTGGGATTGCCTCCGTGTTCCGTCGTTGCTCTGCCAGAAAACCGGCGCGGGCAAACTGTGCAAGGGCTGCTTCACCGGTGGTCTTGTTCTCTTGTAGAAACGAAAGAAGCTGCAGGGCGTCATTTGCATAGTCTGCCTTCAGATTCATTGTAATGCCGCCCAAGCGCTGGATGGCATCCTGGAATTTCCCACCGAAGTACTCAAGCTCTGCAAGCCGGTAGTTTGCCTCATCGTGCTGATCCGGCGTTGCGTTGATTGCTGCAGCAACAAACCTGTACTTCGCCGTCGCCCGCGCCGTATCACCTCTTGACGTCAGCACCTCTCCAATCTTCAGTGCCACGTCGTAATGAATGATGTTCTGACCCGGGAATTCCCGCTCCACACTCTCAAATGACGCCAGCGCCCCATCGAGATCGAAAAACCTCTCGAATTGTATCGTTCCAATTTGATAGTATGATTTGGCGGAGAATTCGCTGTGCGGATACTCGTTGATGATCTCCCTGAAATAGGCAACGGCCCCGACATATTGCGGCTGTGATTCCGTGGCGGGGACTTGACCGGTGGTAACAACACCCCGCATGGTATCCGCAAGGGCGCTCATTTCCTTGAGAGTGTTCGCGTATCCATACTTGGCGTACGGAAGCTTCGCCGGAGCAATAGGCACTTTGATTGCTTCCAGGTACGCTTTCGCTGCCACATCAAACGCACGCTCTTTGAATGCCCGCTCGGCAAACGCGTAGATCTGCCCCCCCTGGGCGTTGGTCAGATTGTCAAGTTTCCGATACGCGTCGAACCCGTTCGTATAGTCCTTCCCTTCAAGATACACCCAACCGAGGAGTTCGTAGAGCTTGGAGTCGTTGGACCGTCTGAGTTCATTCCTTACAGCTTCAATCGCGGCAGAGCGCCCCTCGGCTTTGTTCGAAAAGGTGGCTATTCTTCCCTGCACAAAACCAAGTTGAGTTGGGTTCTGTCGGAGCCATGAAAGAAACTCCGTGCTCGCGCCGGCATAGTCCATCGATGTAACAAGGAGCTGTGCGAGGTCAAGTGTGAACAGATTTGGATCGTTGCAGGCAACCCGCGCGCGGCGGTAAAGCTCCGCCGTTTTGTCCAACAACCTGTTCTCTATCATGCTCTGCGCTACAAGACGGTAGACACCGGGGTTGGCTGGCTCCGCCGCAATTGTCTTCTCCCATTCAGCGTATGCTTCTTCTTCTCTCCCCGCCTTGTAGTATACACTCGCTAACGATGCCCGTGTCGGGAGGTCGCCTGGAGTTAGTACCAGTCGCCGCTGGATAAGCGCTATGGCATCGTCATAGCGCTTGAGTTGAAGATACATTCTGTGTACCGAGCCGAAGTACACATAGTTTGACTGGTCCTTGGCGAGCAGTTCTTCGTACAGTCTCGCTGCCGTCTCAAAGTT
>DPLS01000278.1:11595-13869 GCA_003541875.1 Bacteroidota bacterium
ATTCCCCAGAAAGCAAACAGCAAGAAAAGGATGCGAATTCCATTAAACGTGATGTTCGCGACTATCTTCATGCTGTCTCGTTACTTACTTTCCGGTGGAGAAGTTTCATTCCGTGTGCCAATCTGGAGAATATAATCAAAACGAAACGCAATTCTCTATAGAATAACAACCTTCCGGCCCCACCCGTCCGGGGTCCATCTTGCTTCTCTCTTCCATTTTGGTTACAATTTTGAACGAGAGTCCCGTCATAACACCTATCTATATCATCAATTGTGGAGTTCTTGACAGTATGAATCACGAGAGAACGTCGCTGTACCTTTCTGTCTTTGCTGGCATCATTCTCCTTCTGGCCGGCTGTGGACCAAAAGAACAAGAGTCTATCGTTGCCACGGTTGGTACCAAGCCGATCACTCTGAAGGAGTACGAAGACCTTTACATAAAGAGCAACGGCAGCCGTGAAGCCGCTGCAAAGTCAACACAAGATGAGCGAGAGAAATTTCTCGACCTCGTTACCAAGTTCAAGCTAAAGCTCACAGATGCCTATAACCAGGGCCTGAACAAGAGGCCAGAGCTTCTGGCGGAAATTGACCAGTACAAGTCAAGTCTTGCCTCCTCGTTCCTGACCGACCGCGAGATTACGTCGCCCGGCGCCAAAATGATGTACGACCGCCGCCACAACGAGTTCCGCGCAAGCCACATACTCATTTCGCTTGGCCAATCCCCCTCCAAGGACGACTCCATTGCCGCATACGCCAAGGCTGATACGGTAATAGCCAGACTAAACGCAGGCGAAAGGTTCGACAGTCTGGCCAGGCTCTATTCGCAGGACCCGTCCGTCTCGCAGAACGGCGGGGATCTATACTACTTTACAGCCGGGCAAATGGTGCCTCCCTTTGAAGATGCTGTGTTCGCGATGAAGGTGGGCGAGACGACACAGAAGCCCGTCCGAACGCAGTTCGGGTTGCACATTATCAAGTTGGTTGATAAGAAACCGGCGCGCGGTGAAATCAAGGCCAGCCACATCATGATCCGGTTTGAGAGACAGGATCCCTCTCCCGAAGACACGCTTGCGGCATATGAGAAGATCGGGGCAATTCAAGATAGCTTGAAAATGGGTATCGACTTTGATGGTCTAGCAAGGCGCAACTCTGGCGACCCGGGTTCGGCATCGAAGGGGGGCGATCTCGGCTGGTTCCAACGGCGGCGCTGGATACAATCATTTGATGAGGTCGTGCAAACTCTGAAGCCGGGAGAAAACTCCGGGATTGTCCGCACCATCTACGGCTATCATCTTATCAGATGTTATGAAGAGCGCGTGCCCAAGGGCTTCGACGAAGCAAAAAAGGACATGCAGCAACTGTATCAGCAAACCCGTTTCCAGGATGACTACAAGGCATACTTCACGAAGTTGCAGAGCAGTACTCAGTACAAACTTCACGAGGATGTCCTGACACAGTTTATTGCCTCCTTGGATTCAAACAAGACCACAAAGGATTCCGTGTGGTGGTCAACGATCCCGAGGTCGGTCGGCTCAACATCACTCATCACATTCGGCGCGCGTGGCGTTTCTGTCGACAGCGTCGTAAAGCTTGTCAATGCCCGGCCCGATTTCAACAACACCCCGTTGCGCGATCCCAGCATTCGCAACACGGTGGACAAAATTGGTGAGTCTCTTGTCTTCTCGGTGCGGGGCGAGACGCTTGAGAAGGACTATCCGGAGTTTGGCGCCATCATGAGAGAGTATACGGATGGCATAATGCTCTATCAGATCGAGCAGGATCGCGTGTGGAACAGTGTTGTGGTAAACGATTCAGTACTGAGGATCTACTTCAACAACAACCGCGATAAGTTTATGTTCCCCGACCGTGTTGATTTCACCGAGCTTCGCGCCTCCGATGACTCTGTCGCGCAGTTGATTTTCGCTCAGGCAAAGGCGGGAAAGACATTCGAACAGATCGCTGCCGCCGACTCCGTGCGCATGGCCATGAAGTCTAACTTTCAGGCCGACTTTGCCAAGAACTCCGCAAAGTTGACCCCTGCTATCATGAAGGCGCTCGCTCCTATCGTCGATCAGTTGAAATCAGATGGGGCGCTTAAGATCCAGCTCACATCTCATCCCGATACCTCGGCAAGAAAAGCGCAGAACAAGAAGCTAGCCGACCAACGCATCGGCGCAATCAAAGGCTACTTCAAGAAACGGGGGATCGCGGATCAACGAGTCTCGACCCTCTCACAACCGTACAATCGAAAGACCGCGACAGACGTCCACGGTGA
>DPLS01000278.1:14192-16283 GCA_003541875.1 Bacteroidota bacterium
ATGGTGACCGGGAAGCTGGAAACGACGATACTTCCCGTAACAACCGATGATCGCACCGCCAGGGCAGACTCACTGCGGGTGGGAGAGTTTTCGCATCCGTTCAAGTCGACGTATGGCATCTCCATCGTACGTCTGAACAAGAAGGACCCGGTGCGACAAAAAACATTTGAAGAGGCGGGAACCGAGGTGTCCAGCTCATTCCAGGAATATGAATCGAAGCGTCTCGAGAAAGAGTGGATCGATGGTCTTCGCTCCCGGTATCCGGTGGTTGAATATAAGGAGACTCTCAAGAACGCCTTTGCTCCGCCAAAGTAGGCAGATAGGGTGGTGGGCGGTTGCGGCGTTCTCCCTTGTGCAGGCCTGCTCCAGGGAGGCGCCCCCGAAACAATTCGCTGCTCGGGTTGACCAGGCGCTTCTCACGGAAGATGAGATCGCTACCGCGCACGACTCTCTTGCATATACGCCTCAACGTAGACGCGAGTACATCAACGATTGGGTGAACGCCGAGCTTTTGTATCAGGAGGCGATGCGCCGTGGCCTTGGTGACGACAAGCGGGTTCGGCAACAGGTCGAGGATGCAGCAAAGAAGCTTATCGTCGGCGCGCTCCTTGAGCGGGAGTTATACGCCGACGAAAACGTAAGCGATGATGAGATTGTTGCACTTCATAATGGAGGGGGAGACGCTTTTCGCCTTCGCGAAGATGTGGTGAACGTGAGCTATGCGTTGTTTAGTGACCGTGATGCTGCCAATACGTGTCGCACCAGACTTGTTAGCGGAACATTGTGGAGTCTCGTCATGGCAGAGGCTTCGAGGGATTCTCTCCTGAAATCACATCTCGTCCGGGTGGCTACTCGCCAGTTCTTCACTCAAAGCAATCTCTATCCCGCAGAACTTTGGAAGCTCGCGAGAACCCTCGGCAAGGACGAGGTATCGTTCGTTCTGAAAACCGATGCCGGCTACTACCTCCTTGTCTCCCATGGTGTGAAGAAGCAGGGGGAGATTCCAGAGTTAGACTACATACGCAGTGAAATACGGGACAGGATATTGATTGAACGACGCCGTACCCGGTACGATCGCCTGCTGGCCGATCTGCGCGCAAAACATTCGGTCGAGGTCCGGCTTGCTGAAAGCGACACAACTTCCCGAGTACAGGAGTAGGAGCAGACAGAAAGAAGATCGCATGAAACTGTTGCAATGGGGTTTTTTCGCTGTGTTGTTTGCACTTTCTGCCTACGGGCAAACGCTTGATCGCGTTGTGGCTGTTGTGGATAACGAGATTATCCTTGAATCGGAAATGAACGCCCAGGTTCAGTTTTATGTGTTCAACAACAAGATTGACCCGAACACGCCCGGCATCAAGGAACAGGTGCTTCAATCCATGATCAACGAGAAGCTCATTCTCGCCAAAGCCATTGAAGATAGCGTTAGTGTTACCGACGACGAAGTACAACAACAACTCGATGCGGTTATCCAACAACGCATACAGCAATTCGGGAGTGAGGCGAAGCTGGAAGAAGTCTACGGTATGCCCATCAGCAGGATTAAGAGAGAGTTCCGCGAGGAGATGCGGAAGAACCTCCTGACTCAACGACTCCAGCAGCAGCGATTCGGATCGGCAAGCATCAGCAGACGTCAGGTCGAGGAGTTTTTCCAGACCTTCAAGGACAGTCTGGGAAAAGTCCCAGAAGAGGTCGAGCTTGCCCACATTTACATCAAGCCGGGCTTCGACAAGACGGCGCATGAAGTCGCGCTGACAAAGGCGAGGACCATTCTTGACAGCCTCAAGGCGGGCGCTGACTTTGGCGAGATGGCAAAGCGATACTCGGACGATCCGGGGTCTGCTCCGCAGGGGGGTGATCTCGGCTTTGTCCGGCGTGGTCAGTTTGTCAAGGAATTTGAGACTGCGGTGTTTTCGCTTGGCGAGAAACAGCTTTCCAGCCTCATCGAAACAGAGTTCGGTATCCATATCATCCAGCTGCTCGAACGCAGGGGAGATGCCGTGCACCCGCGGCACATCCTCGTCCGCGTTCCCCGCACCGAATCCAGCGACCAGGCGGCAATCACTCTGCTCGACTCCGTCCGCAGCGCTG
>DPLS01000249.1 GCA_003541875.1 Bacteroidota bacterium
AAAGCCTCAAACGCATGGTGAGTGGAATCGACTCGCAACTTGATGCTTCGAGCTTCCGCGGTAAAGAACAGGAGGTCCTACTCCTGTACCCCAGCAATACCACTGCCAGGCGAATGATGCTTGCGGGACTTGGCAAGTCGGAGGGGCTGAACCTGGAGAGACTCCGCCGGAGTTCAGCCACGGCCGCGAAATCGGCAAAAACAGAGAAAGCAGAGGTCCTTGCTTTGTTCGAACCCGATCCCGATCATCTCGAAACTCTGAAATCGGATTCCGGCACGAGTCTGTGGGAGAATGTCGCAACTGCACTTGCAGAGGGTGCAGTCCTGGGCGCATACAAGTTCGATAAGTACATATCAAAAGAGAAGAACAGCAGTCCCTCATTCAAATCAATCGTCCTGATAAGTGACAACGCACGGCGAATGCGCGCAATGAAGGCGGGGATGAAGTTTGCTCAGGTGCTCTGCGAAGCCACCTGCTTCGCAAGAGATCTGGAGAATGCGCCGGGCAACGAGATCTATCCTGAATCGCTTGCGAGGAAGGCAAGAGAGTCAGGACGCAGGTATGGATTCAAAGTGACTGTATTCGACGAAAAGAGAATCAAACGATTGGGCATGGGCGGTCTGATCGGCGTTTCTCAGGGGAGCGACAAGCCTCCTCGCTTCATCGTGATGGAGCACAACGACGGCAAGAAACGGTTGCCAACCATTGCCCTTGTTGGCAAAGGTGTGACGTTTGACTCCGGCGGCATCTCCATAAAGCCCTCAGCGAATATGGCAGAGATGAAGATGGATATGTCCGGTGCGGCTGCCGTTATCGGAACAATGCAAGCAATCGCACAACTCAAGCTGCCTCTCCATGTGGTCGGGCTTGTTCCCGCCACCGAGAATCTGCTTGGTGGATCATCCGTCAAGCCGGGAGATATTCTCCGACACTACAACGGAAAGACATCGGAAGTGGACAACACCGACGCGGAAGGCCGACTCATCCTCGCCGATGCGCTCGCTTATGCAGCGAAGTACAAGCCCGATGTGGTGATTGATCTGGCCACGCTCACGGGTGCATGCGTTGTCGCACTCGGGCATTTCGCAACAGGCATGTTGGGGAACGATCAACAGGTGATGGATCGCCTCAAGGAATCCGGCGAGAGAACATACGAACGTGTGTGGCAGTTGCCGATGTTCGAGGAGTACGAGAAGTTGATCAAAAGCGACATCGCCGACGTGAAGAATGTCGGCGGGCGTTGGGCGGGCGCCATCACGGCAGCGATGTTCCTCAAGAAGTTCATCGGCAACTACAGATGGGTTCACCTCGATATCGCAGGTACTGCAATCATGGAGGAGTCGCTTGACTACATACCCAAAGGCGGCTCGGGCGTTGGGGTTCGTCTCCTGACAGATTTCCTGCGACACTGGAAGCGAAACTAAGGATGAATCATCGTGACGGCTTTCATCAAGCATCAATGCTGGAGAGAGTCATGAAGCGGATTGGATGGATGTTGCTCATCATGCTGTCCTGTGCGCCGGGCACATCGGGCCAGCCGAGAAACATGATGTTGGAAGAGCCGGGCGAGCCTCCTCCCTTCCTGTTCTTCGAACCTGTCAATCTTCTAGCGCATGATTCGTCCCTTTCACGTCTGGACATCCACTATAGAATTGATCAGTCGTTCTTTGTTACCGTGAAGAACAGTGATACCTCGTCGCTTTCGAGTTTCGTTTCACATGGTGAAGTTCTCTTTGAGGTGTTCGATTCAGCCGAGGTGTCAACGGCACGGTCTATTCAGAAGGTCGAAATAGGAACTGCTCGATCTGATCGAGAGCTTCCCGGCAAGAAGTGGTACAGGGGAATCGCGTCCTTCGAGATACCTCCGGGTCGCTACAAGATCGTATTTGAAGTTGACGATGTCGAGTCGGAGCGCAAGTTCATTGATGATCACACCACGATCTCTTTAAGGCAGTTTGCCACGGCCTCTCGCGAGACTTCAACGCCCCTGTTCGTGGAGTGGAAAGATGGACAAACTTCAGCAGACCCTCTGGTTCCAATCGGCTTTGGGCCTAACCTCCTCTTCGGGAAGGCAGCTGCAATTTATGTAGAACTTCCGTTCGCGGCGGATACGATCGACAACATGCGTGCTGAGTACGCGATTTCAGCGAATTCTTCTGTCACCATGTCAACCTCAGTAGTCGCAGCGGAAACGCTCACGAACCTACTGCGACAGCCGAGAGTGAGGCTCACCAGCGAGTCAGGCGAGAACGGTCCCACGTACACCGTTTCCTCCAACGACAGCTCAAATGCGTTGGGAGTGATCATTCCGTTGGCAAGCGAGAGATTGCCACTCAGGCGATATGATCTGGCCCTGACTATCCGCCTGGGTGACGCCGAGTTCAAAACCACCAAGAAACTCCAGATGGTGTGGCCTGATATGCCGTTCTCGTTGCGCGACATCGACTTCGCCATCAGTGCACTCAAATACATTACGACAGGAAGCCAGCGCGATTCACTTCTCCGCGGTGATCTTGATGAACGACGCGACAAGCTGGAAGCGTTTTGGAAGACGAAAGACAACACACCAGAAACCGCGTACAACGAAGTCATGGTCGAGTACTACCGACGCGTGGACCACGCAACGAGAACTTTTGGCACGCTTCGCGAGCCGGATGGTTTCAAGTCGGATAGGGGACGAATCTACATCCTTCACGGACCGCCAACGAAAACGGTTCGTACCCTCAGCCCGACGGTGGGACCTCAAGAAGTGTGGACCTATGAAAAGACAGGGAAGAAATTCATTTTCGCCGACCAGACGAAGTCTGGCAACTATGTACTCATCTCAACGGAACAGCAATGATACGGACAAACTCCAAACCGTCGATCGCCATTACCATAGGTGACTGTAATGGCATCGGACCCGAAATCGTGCTGAAGAGTGTCAACCATCCGTCCATCAAAAAGATGTGTTCACCGGTGCTGGTGGGACCCGTTGACGCGTTTGAATTCTATGCGAAACGTTTGAAGATGCCACTTCCCTCCTGCCCAATTGTCGAGTCATCGACACTGCGACAGTCTCAAATCAGGCCAGGCTTTGTTTCGGCCAAAGCAGGCAGGGCGGCGGCGCGGGCAATCCGGGCAGCAGTGGACCTTGCAGAGGCAGGCATCGTGCAAGCAATTGTTACCGCTCCTGTGTCGAAGCACGCTCTCTATAGAGGCGGACTCCTTTTCCCCGGACAAACCGAGATGTTGCAGCGGCTCACCGGATCAAAGCGCGTAGCGATGATGCTTGTATCGGACAGATTGCGAGTTGGGCTTGTCACGATACATGTTCCGCTGAAGCGGGTTTCTTCCACACTCACCCGAAAGCTGCTCCGCCAAAAGACTGAGGTCGTCCACCACACTTTGATGCAGGATTGGCGAATCAGCAAACCGAGGATCGCCGTCCTCAGCCTGAACCCCCACGCGGGCGAGGCTGGAAACATCGGCACAGAGGACAGGCGTATCGTCACACCGGTCATCAAGAGCCTGGCCAGCGCAAGAATGAATATCAAGGGACCATTCCCCGCAGACGCGTTCTTTGCCCGCTACAAGCCAGGTGACTATGATGCCGTTATCGCGATGTACCACGATCAGGGTCTTATTCCGCTCAAGATGTCGGGAAAGGGAAGAGCGGTAAACGTGTCGGCTGGACTGCCCATCGTTCGTACATCTCCCGAACACGGAACCGCGTTCGACATCGCCGGGAAGGGAATTGCCGACCCGGGCAGCATGATCGAAGCAATCAAGCTGGCGGTCATCATCGCAAAGAACAGACAAGCATTTCGCGCACGGCGATGATCAAGCTTTCCAACGTGACCGTTCAGTTTAACGGCAACACCGTGCTTGACGATATCTCGCTTCAGGTAAAGCCGGGCGATTTCGTGTTTCTTGTGGGCCAAACCGGTTCAGGGAAGAGCACGATCCTCAAGCTTATGTACATGGATCTCCTTCCTACGAAGGGAACTGTCACAGTCGGTCCCTACAGTGCCGACAACATTGAGAGAAGTGAGAAGCCATACCTCAGGCGGACGTTGGGCATCATCTTCCAGGATTACCAATTGCTCGACGATAGGAATATTTATGACAACGTCGCGTTTACGTTGCATGTCACAGGGGCAAAGTCAAAGGATATCAAGAAGCGGGTTTTGCGCGCATTGGGCGATGTCGGCCTTGCTCATCAGCGGAACAAAATGCCCAACGAACTTTCAGGCGGCGAGCAGCAGCGAGTGGTGATTGCACGGGCGCTTGTGAACAACCCTTCGTTCCTTCTCGCCGACGAGCCGACTGGCAACC
>DPLS01000345.1:0-1488 GCA_003541875.1 Bacteroidota bacterium
CAGAGGATCACAGAGATTTCTCCGGGCCTACCCAAGGGTGTAGAGATCAAGACCGCGTATGACCGCAGCAGCCTTATCATGGCGGCTGTTGGCACGTTGAAGAGAGCGCTCATCGAAGAAGCCATCGTTGTGGGCCTTGTCGTGCTGCTCTTCCTGTTGCATGTGCGCAGTGTTATCCGGGTGATCATAGAAATTCCCGTCGCGGTATTGATCGCATTCATCTTCATGAAGTTGTTCGGCATTACCTCCAACATCATGTCGTTGGGAGGCATTGCCATCGCCATCGGTGTAATTGTTGATGCGTCCATTGTTCTGGTGGAAAATGCCTATCGCAATGTCGCACGGGCCCAGGAGGAAAAGGGGGAACTTACGACGGATGATTACATCGAAATATCCATACGCTCAGCAAAACAGGTCGGCCCGGCGATTTTCTATTCTGTCGCCATTATGGTTGTCTCGTTCCTTCCAGTCTTTCTGCTTGAGGGGCAGGAAGGGAAGCTCTTCCGACCGCTCGCCCTCACGAAGACGTTTGTGCTTGCCGGGTCTGCGATCATAGCCATCACACTCGTCCCGATGCTGATGACGATGTTAACACGAGGGAAGTTCCGAAGCGAACAGAAGAATCCGATTACCAGGTTTCTCAACTGGATCTACGCCCCGGTTATTCACTGGGTCTTGAAGTACCGTAAGACTACGATTGTCCTCAATGTGATCGCATTGTTGATTACAGTTCCGATGATTCTGAGCATGGGATCCGAATTCATGCCGCCTCTCGACGAGGGAAGCTTGCTGTTCATGCCGGTGACGCTTCCATCTGCGTCGATCACTGAGGTGAACCGCATCATGCAGGTGCAGGATGCAATCATCATGTCAGTCCCTGAAGTCGAGACCGTGCTGGGCAAAGCAGGAAAGGCAGAGACATCAACGGACCCGGCACCTGTGAGTATGCTGGAATCAATCATCCTCCTCAAACCCAAGGAGCAATGGCGCCCCGGCATCACGAAGAACGACATTATCTCAGAGCTTGATGCGAAGCTGCAGATTCCGGGTGTGCGCAATGGGTGGACGCAGCCAATCATCAACCGCATTAACATGCTCTCGACGGGCGTGCGCACGGATCTTGGCGTGAAAATATTCGGGAAGGATCTCGACACGCTTGAACAACTGGCGATTCGTGCAGAACAGATACTCAGGAAGGTACCCGGCGCGGCTGATCTGTACGCGGAACGAACACAAGGCGGTCGCTTCCTCAACATCAAGATCGATCGCGAAGCGGTGGCGAGGTACGGCATCAACATTGGTGATGTGCAGGATGTCATCGAGACCGCAATCGGTGGACAGAATATCGGTACGGTGATCGATGGACGGCAGCGCTTCCCGATTCGTGTCCGCTATGAGCGTGAGATGAGAAACAACGTTGAAGCATTGAAGAACCTGCTTGTACCCACGAGTGCCTCATCGGGTGGTGGAGCCATGTCGGGAGAAACT
>DPLS01000345.1:1822-11714 GCA_003541875.1 Bacteroidota bacterium
AGAACTCGAAGTCATTCGTCTCCAAACGAACATACATCCCGCTTAGTCAGTTGGCCAGCATCGACATGGTTCCCGGTCCTCCGATGATCTCAAGCGAGAATGCCCAGCTTCGCTCGATTGTGTTCCTCAACGTGCGTGGCCGGGACATGGGAAGTTTTGTCAACGAGGCGAAGGACGTGTTGACCAAAGAGCTGAAACTGCCGGCAGGCTACACTGTGCAGTGGAGCGGTCAGTGGGAAAACCAGATCAGGGCGAAGGAACGGATGCAAATTGTCATGCCTATTGTTTTCTTTGTCATCTTCCTGATGCTCTACTTCGTCACTAAAGACTTCGCCGAGGCGTTTGTTGTCATGCTGTCGGTGCCGTTCGCTCTCATTGGCGGCGTGTATCTCATCTACATTCTCGGCTATAACTTCTCGGTGGCGGTTTGGGTTGGGTTCATCGCACTCTATGGACTTGCCGTGGAGACAGGCGTTGTTATGGTTGTTTACCTGCATGAAGCGCTCGACAGGCGGCTGCACGCGCATGAGCAAGGAAAGTGTGGGCCCCTTACCGTTCAGGATGTTACTGATGCAACCATTGAAGGGTCGGTGCTGCGACTCCGTCCAAAAATCATGACGGTGGGAACAAGCTTGATTGGCCTCATCCCGATCATGTGGAGTACAGGTGTTGGTGCCGACGTGATGCAACCGCTTGCCGCCCCGATGATAGGTGGGCTTATCACCTCCACGATACACGTTCTTGTTGTAACGCCCGTCTTGTTCAGCTACATGAAAGAGCGTGCGCTAAAGAAAGGTAGACTCGAAATATCAAAGATGGCAGGGTGGATGAAGTAGGCGCCAATTTCAAATCAAGATACAGAAAGGATAATGCAATGAAGCTTCCGGCTCTCCCTGTTGGAATAGTTATCAGCCTTCTGACAGTTGGATTTGTCAATATGCCTTCAGATCAACCCACACAGAAGAAAGGGACCCAGAAAACTCAATCCAAAGAGGCCAAGATTGCGTATGTGTGTCCCATGCATCCCGAGGTCACTTCGGCCAAACCGGGAAAATGTTCTGAATGCGGGATGGCCCTTGTGAAAGAGGTACAAAAGTCCATTGAACAGACGAAAGACAAGTACGTCTGTCCCATGCATCCTGAAGTCACTTCTGCGAAGGCTGGGAAATGCTCTGAATGTGGAATGGCGCTTGTCAAAAAGGCATCAAAATCTGCAGAACAGCTGAAGAATAAGTACGTGTGTCCGATGCATCCCGAAGTTACCTCTGACAAGCCGGGTGAGTGTCCAAAGTGTGGCATGGATCTGAAGAAATAGCGCGTTGGTGGTGTGATTCGGTGGGAGTGTATATTTGTACGAAGTGCTGGGTACTAAATACCACCGACGACAGCGAAGGATGTTTGTGATTGAAAGAATCGTCCACAACTTTTGAGTTTCTCGTGCTTCTTTGTTATGTTGAACAAGCAAACATTCCCAGGAGACGAAGAGATGACGATACTTGCTGTTGATGATGATGAAGGGCAGCGGCTCATGCTGAACACCCTTCTCCGCCTGGAAGGTTGGGATGTGTTTCTTGCTGAGGATGGGGAAGAAGCTCTCAAGAAAATGGCGCTCGCGAAGATGGATATTATCATTTCCGACATATACATGCCGGTTATGGACGGCTTCAAGTTGAGAAATACGGTGCGAGGTATGCCAGGAAACGAAACACTGCCATTCCTCTTCATCTCTGGATACGATGATCAATATACTCTCCAGGCGGTGAAGAACCCGAAGATTGAGGGCTTCTTCAGGAAGGGAAAACCAGTCGGAGAACTCAAGGAATGGGTGCTTTATCTTACTGCGCCCGAAGAGAAGCGTCCAAAGTACCCGCCAGGCCAGAAGCCGAAGCTGAGTTCCTTCGATCCGAACCGTGACAGGTCGCACGATTCCCGGCGGTAGTTGACCGTTGTCGTCACTCGAAAGGCGGCACTTGTCCACTTCTTAGAATATCTAACTGACAGGCATGCGCATTTGCTTCAGCGCAGAAAATCTGTATTTTGTCATCGACATTTTCATTTCTGATACATTCCCACAATACTAACCACCGGATACCATGGCTGAACACATTCGTAAACCAGGCGTTCTTATCACCGGCGCAAATGGAGAGATGGGACATGGGTTGATTGAGCAGCTGGCAAAAAACGGATCGATGCACATCATTGCATTGGATGTCCGACCGATTGATGAATCTCTGAAAAAGTACTGCAGCACCACCATCGTCGGGGATATTCTTGAGGCACGGCTTCTTGAACGCATGCAGAGTGAGTATGAGATTCACACCATTTATCATCTCGCGGCATTGCTTTCAACGAGGGCAGAATTCACTCCCGAAGCGGCGCATCGCGTAAATGTTGAAGGGACGTTGAACCTCTTGAAAATTGCCATCGAGCAGTCCCGTTGGCACGGGCAGCCGGTGAAGTTTATCTTCCCGAGTTCGATTGCAGTGTACGGTCTTCCGAACAAGGAGGCCAAGAAGCAGGCGGGCAAAGTGAAAGAGGGAGAGTGGAACTATCCGAGGACGATGTACGGCGTGAACAAGTTGTACTGCGAGCACCTCGGTCGCTACTATGCGAACCACTACCGGCAGTTGGCTGCAGACACGGATGCCCACGGCGTGGATTTCCGGTCGATCCGTTTTCCCGGATTGATCAGCGCGACCACGGTCCCAAGTGGCGGTACGAGTGACTACGCTCCAGAGATATTGCACGCAGCAGCGCAAGACAAGCCGTATGCATGCTTCGTGCGGGAAGATGTGCGTATTCCGTTCATGGCAATGCCGGATGCGATTGTGGCAACATTGAAGCTGGAGGGAGCCACAAGAGAACAGCTTACGCAATCGGTGTACAACATCACCAGCTTCAGTCCCAGTGCCGGCGAAGTTCGGGATATCGTCCGCAGGGAGTTCAAGAATGCACAGACTTCGTTCTCGCCTGACGATAAACGGCAGGCCATCGTTGATTCCTGGCCGGAAGATGTCGACGATTCTGCCGCTCGACGAGATTGGGGATTTGTGCCCGAGTACGATCTCGCACGTGCCTTCAATGAATATCTGATTCCCGGCATCCGAAAGCGCTACGCGTAATGGGACCCCGCTTGCGTGGCCGGTCAACTCTCAGAACGATTCTCACACCGATGCATACATTGATCCGATTCGCCTTCCTTGCCATGTGTTTTGGCATCGTCTCAAGTTCTTTGGCTGCCACTCCACCTGGTGTTTCCTATGATAGCGTTGCGATAAGACTCTTGGAGTCAGGTCTGCGGAATTGTGAAGCATTCCAGATGTTGAAGGAGCTGACCTCTCACGCCCCCCATCGACTGAGCGGTTCCCCCGATGCAGCCAGAGCGGTAGACCTGACCAAGAAAATGATGGAGCAACGGGGACTCAACAAGGTGCATTTGGAAGCCATCATGGTTCCCCACTGGGTTCGTGGACCAGTCGAAGAAGCCACGATTACTCGCTCCACGTCAAAGAAAGGAACGAAGCTTACTATTTGCGCTCTTGGCGGCAGCGTAGCCACTCCAAAGCGGGGGATAGAGGCTGAGGTGATAGAGGTGAAGTCGTTCGAGCAGCTTCGGACGCTGGGGGAATCTGCCAAGAACAAGATCATCTTCTTCAATCGTCCGTTCGATCCAACAAAGTTCAACACATTTGAAACGTATGGTGGAGCTGTTGACCAGCGGAGTCGGGGTGCGGTAGAGGCAGCGAGGGCTGGCGGTGTTGCTGCCCTTGTCCGTTCGATGACTCACGTCATCGACGATGTTCCGCACACCGGTGCGATGGGCTATGTGGATACTGTGAAGAAGGTACCGGCTGCGGCCATCAGCACCCTCGACGCCGACATGCTGAGCAAATTGCTCTTGCAGGAAAAGAATATCAGAGTGAGAATCCAACTCACCTGCAAGACACTTCCCGACACCCCTTCGGCCAATGTTGTTGGTGAGATTACCGGATCGGAGAAGCCCGACGAGGTGATTGTTGTCGGGGGTCATCTCGATTGCTGGGACAAAGGCCAGGGCGCTCATGACGACGGCGGCGGGTGTATGCAAGCTATCGAAGTAATACAGCTGATGAGAAAGCTGGGAGTCAAGCCGAAGCGAACGATCCGTGCTGTCATGTTCATGAATGAAGAAAATGGCAATCGCGGCGGAAAGGCATATGCCACTGCACCAGAACGTGCCGGCGAGAAACACATCGCTGCGATCGAGTCGGACCGGGGAGCGTTTGCGCCGCGCGGCATCAGCGTGCAAGCTGACTCAAGCGTGCTTGCGAAGGTGCAGGCGTGGCGCTCGTTGTTCGAGCGGATGTATGCCGACCGTATCTTTCCCGGCTACAGTGGCGTGGATGTCTCTGCAATTGTTGAACGCGGGGCCGCCGGTTTCGGTTTGGATGTTGAGACCCAGCGATATTTTGATTATCACCATTCGGACAACGACACAATCGACAAGGTCAATCCTCGTGAACTCGAACTGGGCGCGATTGTGGAAGCGTTGTTGTGTTACCTGATCTCTGAAGAAGGTCTCTGATTCTCAACAGCCGCCAATGACTGCAACGCACACACATTTGCGTCTGCTTGTTACCGTCTTCGGCGCAGTCATCATTCTCTTTCACCTCCTGGCGTTGTTGTTTCCTTCCGGAATCAACTGGGGCTTCCACCATCTCGCTTTCCTTTCTCCCGCCGTCTCGATTCCGATTATCATCCTGATGCTTGCTGCACTGGTGCCGCAGGTGCAGGCATGGGCCATTGGTATGTTGGACCGTCCCACAAAGAAACACAAGAAGGGTCTGTGGATCGCATCGTTCTGCATTCTTGGCTTGCTGCTCTGGATGTTGCGTCAACAGACATTCTTCTTGGGTGACGGCTATCTCGTCATGCGCAATATTTCCCGGGCACATAGTGTGACGGATCTCCCCGCACCCTTCCCGACCGCACCGCTCTCTGCATTGATCGCGTACCATCTCAAAGAGATTCTCTCTTCGATGCACGTTGAACCAGCCGCTCAGTTCGCCTGGCAGATCCAGAGTATTGTGTGTGGCATTGCCTCGGTTCCAGTTGCATACAAGCTTGCTGGAGCCCTCGCCTCCGATCATTCTTCGAAGTGGGTGGTTGCCGCGTTTCTGATTGCGGGAGGTGCTGCGCAGCTCTTTTTTGGATACGTCGAAACGTACCCACCCGCGTATGTTGCGACGATGCTGTTCCTCTGGCTTTCGCTGGAGTACATGGCTGGTCGGGTTTCATTGTATCTGCCATTCATTTCGTTCGGACTCCTTTTCACGTTCCATTTTGGAATGTTGAGTCTGATTCCTGCGGTGCTCTTCCTTTTCATAGTGCAGTACCGCAGGCACGGATTCGTCTCCGTTCTACTCCCCACGATAGCGGCTAAGGGGGTCACCTATTCCATTCTTTGGCTGTGTGGCTATACGCCGGCAAGGCTCGTTTCTGTTGTGTTGAAAGGCGGGTCGTACTTCCTTCCATTCACGGAGCACGACAATTGGCAGACGGCGTATTCCCTCTTTTCGTTCTGGCACTTGATCGATCTGTTCAATGCGTGCATTCTGCTCTCGCCATTCTTGTTTCTGATGATTCCGCTGGCGCTCATCGCTGTGTCGCGGCAAGAGTTACGGTGGAAACCAGAAACCATATTTCTCGCGCTGACATTTGTTGGTGCCCTAGGTTGGATGTTTATGACGAACTTTGAAGTGGG
The DNA here is from genome assembly GCA_003541875.1 of Bacteroidota bacterium. GTDB lineage: Bacteria > Bacteroidota > Ignavibacteria > UBA10030 > UBA6906 > UBA11986. The sequence goes on from DPLS01000345.1 coordinate 7,566, forward strand.
AATGAGTCGCGATTGGGATGTGATTGCGCCCCTAAGTGTGTGTGCAGTAGCATTTGCATTGTATGGGTTACAGCGTGGTTGGGGAGCAAAAGGGGAGATGCGACACCGTATGTTGGGAATGGCTGCTGTGACTCTGCTGCATATGGCAGCGTGGGTAATAGTCAATGCCGACGAAGGCCGTTCCATTGCTCGTTACGCGATGCTGCAGGATGACCGCGTGCGCTCGCAACGCGCCATTGCTTATGCGTGCGAGGATCTTGCGGGATTCTATCGCGATCGGAATGAGTATGCCGCGGCGATTCCGTTCATGGAGAAGACTGTCGCCATCGACTCGACCAACGCGCGTAGATGGCTCTCGCTCGCAAATGAATATCAACTGGGTAGTCAGGATGAGAATGCCATGCGCGCATACGAAGAGTCAGCGCGACTTGGCATCCGTGATAAGGCGGCGTTCTTCAACCTCGGAATTCTCTACTACAATCGCCACCGGCTCGATGATGCAATCGCAATGCTGCAACGTGCTGCTACGATTGATTCTGCGGACACCCTGATCTCCTCCAATCTCAAACTGATGATTGCCAGGAAAGCGGGTGGTGAAGGTCCCAAGCAATAGTCCGAACTCCGCGAGTCAGTACAAGCGGATCTCTTTTACTTCCCATCCGCCATTTTGCAGAACGCTGTCCAGCGTCGCAGTCTTCCTCAGGTGAGCATCAACAGTGAAGTTCCTGCATCGAGCGGGATGGCCACAACAGTTTCTAGCTATCAGGTGGCTGGTCGTGATGCACTGCGTAGTGTGGAACACTTATTCGGTGTCAACATCCACACTGACAGCGCCCGGATCCTTTCCTCCCTCCCAATAGAACGCCTCTCGCTTCATCAGGTGATTGCCAATCTGATCCATCGTGGCCGCGTCGTACAGTCTCCCATTGAGCATCACGTAGCGAATGGATTCGCTGTTGCGAATGTTGTCCAGTGGGTTCTTCTCCAAAACAATGAGATCTGCAAGCTTGCCCGGTTCAAGAGAACCGAGGTCTTTGTCCAGACCAATGTACTCAGCACCGTAGAGGGTTGCGCATCGAATTGCCTGCAGTGGCGTCATTCCTCCCTGAACGAACATCCAGAGTTCCCAGTGAGCGCCGAGCCCTTGCAGTTGTCCGTGAGCACCAAGCTGGGCTTTTGTTCCTGCATCAACGAGCGCCTTTGTTGCCTTTGCATTCTCGATATGGTTCCAGTCGTCATCTTCCACCATCATTCGTCTGCGTGAGCGGGCATCAATCACCGAGCGAGGCACGAAGGTTAGCAGTCGTTCGTTCTCCCATACTTTTGAATGCATGTACCAATAGTTTTCGCCCATCAGTCCGCCGTATGCGACGACGAGGGTGGGAGTATATCCCGTGTTGCTTCTCGAGAAGAGTGTTATAACATCCTTGTAGAGGGGGGACACAGGCAGGCAGTGCTCGATGCCGGTATGCCCATCGAGGATCATCGACATGTTCCAGAAAAACGTTGAGCCACCCTCGGGCACAACCATGATGCCAAACTCACGTCCGGCTTCAATCACCTGTTGTCGCTGATCTCGTCGTGGCTGATTGTAGCTCTTGACCGTGAATGCGCCGACCGCTTTCAGTCTCCGGAGGTGGGACTTTGCGTCGTCCAGATTGTTGATGATGGCTTTGTAGCTACCCTCCGCACCGTAGAGAATGGTTCCGGTAGAGTAGAGGCGTGGGCCCACGATCAATCCGGCTCTCAACAACTCAGAGCTGGCGAAGACTTCTTCAGTATCATTGGACGGATCATGTTCGGTCGTGACGCCGAAGGCGAGGCTTGCGTAGAATGCCCAGCTCTGTTGCGTCTGGATTCCGATACTCCCTGCGGGCCCGTGCGCGTGCACATCGATTATTCCGGGCATGATGAACTTCCCGGCAACGTCGACTGTCTTTGTCCCCGAAGGGATGGCCACCTGGTTGGCGGTTCCGATTGCCTTGATTCGATTCTGTTCCACGAGGATCGTGGCGTTGGAGATGACTTCATCGCCTTTCATCGTTATGACGGTTGCGCCAACCAGTGCGATGCTGCCGCTTGGCTTGTCTGTGATCGCCTTGAAGCCAATGAACGTGCCGGATGTGTCAGGCTTTTCCTTGACGCTGTCTGCAGCTCCCTCTACGAACTTGAATGTCTCAGTGAGATTGCGGGAAAACAACTCGGGCCCGAGCGACCAGTAGACGGTCTTGCTGTCGGGAGACCAATTGAGATACATCCCTGCGTCACGAGTAATCCTTCTCACAGGAAAATCACCAGTGCTCGGCCCTATCTGGATTGCCTGCCCGGTGTGAGGGAGCGTCGCGACGTAGGAGTTATACCGTTCAGTGAATGCCACCCACTGCTCATCCGGCGAAGGAACAATCTGCTGGGCATTGTCTGAAGTGATGTGGACTTTCCGGTCGCTGCCGAGCATGTCCACGCTGACGAGAGCGGTTTTTTCCCCTTCATTCGCGATGAAGTAGATGCGGTCCCCCTTCTTGTTGAGCAAAGGAGTGGAACCTTCTTCGGTGATGAACGTTGGTTGTCCGCCTTCTGAGGATATCCAGTAGATTCCCGGGTCATTGCTGAATGTCTGGCCGCGAAGGTAATCGCCACCGTTCTTCACGAAGACGATCATCTTTCCGTTACGCGAGAAAGATGGTTCGGTGTAGGTTCCCTTTGTCGATGTCAATTTGATCCCCTTGCCTCCCGACGCCTTAACCTTGAACAGGCTTCCCTTGTCTTTGTCGGTCCAGGTTGCATACACAATCCACTGACCGTCAGGAGAGAAGGAGGGGTAGAATTCGAAATGGTCATCAGTCGTGAGTCGCTTAGGCTCTCCGCTTGGGAGTGGCCGGACGTAGAGATGACCGAGTGCCTGATAGACGACGGATTTTCCGTCCGGCGCAACAGTCACCCAGCGCAGCATTTTCACGTTGAACTTTTCCGGCGCAACCTCTTGCGGGAAGCGCAACGCGTCAGTGATGGTTTGTTTGACGTGGACTCTGAATGGAATCTGCCTGGCCTCCTTCGATGAGATATCAATCATCCAGATCTTCCCTTTCGCAGAGATGACGATGTTCTTGCTATCGGGGGTCCAGGAGAATCCGGGATACACGCCGAAGATTGCCCACGTCTCTTGTGCATCCCTGCTCAACTTGTCGTAGATCGGCCACTCTTCTCCTGTTTCAAGATTGCGAAGGTAGAGCACACTGTTCAAACGTACCCTGCGCACAAAGGCAAGGAGCTTTCCGTCGGGAGAGGGCTGAGGCCGGACTGAGCCTCCGTTTCCCGTCACGAAGCGCCCAGCTTTCCCGGTTTCGAGATCGACACGATGAATCACATAGATGACACCATACGGGTCGCGATTGTACTCATACGCATTTCCCGGACTCACGTCTTCATCATAATAGAGATATCTTCCATCCGGAGAGATTGCAGGATCGCTCGCATTCTGTTGCCAGTTGCGTCGCTTGGTTATCTGCACTCCATCCCCGCCGGTGGTGTGGTACATCCACATCTCACCAGCCCCAAGTGAGCGCGTATTGCGGTAGTGCTTGCGTGCTATGAGGTAGTTTCCGTTTGGCATCCAGATGGCATTGTTGGTCTGCCGGTCTTTCTCTTTTGTCACTGAGTGCCGGTTCTTTCCATCTGCATTCATGATCCAGACGTTGTCGCACCCTTCACGATCACTTGTGAAGCATATCCTTCTGCTGTCCGGACTGAACCGTGGTTGTGTTTCGTACGGTGTTCCGCCGCTCAGCAACGTTGCTTCACCACCTTCGATGGGCATAGTGTAAATGTCGCCAAGCAGATCGAAGACGATCTTGTTACCATCAGGGCTGACATCCAGGGAAATCCAGGTTCCTTCATCCGTGTCGAATTCGATGTCCCTCGCCGGACCGTGAGGCGCTGCGACATCCCATTCTTTGGCTGCCGCGGAGTCGGCTGAAGCTACCTTCGTCGTATCCGTTGGGCCGGCCAGGACGAGGCTCGAAGCAAGGAAGAGTAGTGCAATTGTAATCAGGATATTGACTTGTCGGATCATACAAGGAGTTCCTCTGAGATTTGTTGGCGGAGATGGCGCATCAAAATACAAAGATAGGGCGGGGGAGGCAAGAGGAAAGT
>DPLS01000345.1:12047-12805 GCA_003541875.1 Bacteroidota bacterium
TTCGTGAGTTGTATCGATGTTCCGGACAACGACCTGAAGATCGGTCGACGTGATTCTGTATCGTTCGCCCGTTTTGCGAAGTCCATCCACTGTCTCCTACCCTACAATCTCTCAATAAGAACTCGATTCCGCACCTCTAACACATTGATCTCTGAGGTTTCGCACTCTTACCATGTTCAACATCTCAAAGGAGACGACCATGGGCCAAGGGAGTACCGCATCCGTGAAGAAGCAGAAAAGGAGAACCATGCGCTCGGCGAAAGTTCGGGCCGACTCATCCATCAAAACTAAGCCGGTTGTCCCGGCAGAATGCGCCACTGGTGCAGTCGAAAAGGCCGTTCCGAAGAACGGACGCAATCGAGCAGGAGCGACCCAGGTGCCTGCCTCGGTTATTGTGCGTGATATTGCGAAGGATGGACTAAAAGCCTTCACGGACTTGATGGAGCAATTGCAGTCGGACTCAGGAGCGACACTCCTGTTTGCCCATCATCTCTCTCCGGAACACCACGAGCAACTCGCCGAGCTTCTTGCGCTGGATTCCAGGAAAGAAGCGGACGAAGCGATGCGGAAGGTGCAACGAGAACTTGCCGAAGCGAAGAGAGATCTGGAACAACGCTCCGCAGATAGTAACAAGCGTGGAGAACACTTCTCGAATGTGCTAAGGTCGATCAATATCCCGATGATTCTTGTCGGGGAGGATTCGCGTATCACCGGCTGGTCTGCTGCGGCTGAACAGGAGATGCGCCTGAGTCATGAGA
>DPLS01000345.1:13090-15407 GCA_003541875.1 Bacteroidota bacterium
CAGGGCATTCTCTCGAATGTTCTTGCTACGGGGAACGATGCAGAGCAGGAGGTTGTGGACGATGCCGAACGGTGCTTCTTGCTTCATGTTTCGCCACTGAAGGGAAAAGAGGATCAGGTGGAGGGAGCGGTATTGACTTTTCACAACATGGATGCAGAAAAACAGAACAAGACATTGTTGCGCAGTTCCCAGGCGAAGGAGCAGAAGTACCTTGAAGTCGTCCCGGGGATCCTGATGCTCATGAACGCCCAAGGGAACCTGGTCTCGATGAACAAGAGCGGCTGTGAGTTGCTGGGCACAGACGAAGCAGACTTGGTTGGTAAGAACTGGGTTGATGAATATGTTCCGAGGAGTCACCAGCCTCTCGCACGGACTTTCATCGAGCAGGCAATCGAGGGCACGCTTGACGAGGAGTTCGAGTGTCCCGTTACTACAGAAGGTGGTGAGGAGCGAGCCATCATGTGGCGGGCTGCTCTGTTGAAAGACCAGCAAGGGAACGTCACTGGAGTGGTGTGCTCGGGTGAAGACCTCACACTTCTCCGCCAGCTCAACGCTGCGTTGCAAAAGAGTGAAGAGCGGTTCCACCTGATGATGGAAAGCGTGAGAGAGGATGAGTTCTTCATCATGGATGCCCAAGGGTATATCGTCAGCTGGATCGGATTGCAGGAAGAGGGCAGGAACTACCGCGCGGCAGAGATGGTGGGTCAGCATTTCTCGTGTCTCTATGTGCCGGAGGAGTTCCAGTCAGGAAAGCCGATGCACATTCTTGAACGCGCCGCTGAAGAGGGTCGATTCGAAGAAGATGGCTGGCGTATGCGCAAGGGTGGGAAGCGGGCGAGAGCGTATGTGATCATCCTTCCGATTCGTGACGAAGCCCGGAACCTCCTTGGCTTCTCCAATGTCACGCGCTACGCACGCGAACAAAATGGGGCATTGAAACCGCGCGAGCTGAACTCGCCAGCCACTTCTTGGTCAGCGGCTCTTCAGGAGCTGCGATAGGCGGGCAATCTCAAGCAAAGTGAGGGCAGGCCTCGTAGCGGAAATCGCTCATCGCAATGACGTTTACCTGGTTGAACCCATGCCCTCCGCATCAATCCGATTCTATGCTGAGTTGAATGATTACCTTCCCAGTGAGAAGAGGTACGCTTCCTTCGTCATTTCCACCAGTGACTCGTCAACGATCAATGATCTTATCTCTTCCCTTGGCGTGCCCGCCGCCGAGGTCGATCTCGTTCTCGTGAATGGCGAGTCTGTCGGTCTGCAGCATGCCATCAAGGAGAATGATCGGATCAGCGTCTATCCGGTGTATGAGTCATTCGATATATCGTCAGTGACAAAGGTGCGTGATCACCCGCTCCGGGAGTCACGCTTCGTACTCGACTGTCATCTTGGAAAGCTCGCCTACTATCTCAGGATGCTTGGATTCGATACGCTCTACCGTCCCGACTTTCGCGATCAGGAGCTTGTTTCCATCTCCAACGATGACCAGCGTATCCTGCTCAGTCGCGACCGGAAGTTGATTGAGGAGAGTCCGATCATGAGGGGCTACCGTGTAAACGAAACGGATCCGAAGCTGCAGGTTGTGGAGGTGCTCAAGCGTTTCGATCTGTTCAGCTCGGTGCAGCCGTTGCAACGCTGCTTGCAATGCAATGTGTTTCTTCTCCCGATAGACAAGGAAACGGTGTTGGATCGTCTTCCTCCGATGGTTCGGGAGCGGTACGAGGAATTCCAAACGTGTCCGACGTGCAGCCGCGTGTATTGGAAAGGGTCTCACTACCAACGGATGCAGGCGTTTGTTGCCGAACTGCTTTCCGCGAATCAACCCCTGCCTGAGTAGGTATTCTCTTGTGTCAACCTTTCGGGCTTTGGCGTAGTCTAAGTATTGACCAGTACTCTTTACCTTCCTTCAAGAAAGCCGGATAAAGACTGACCATCTTGCCGGCTTTCGCCTTTGATGCACTTGGCGGCCCACTCACGCTGCACGCCCCCTTCAGCATCCCTTTCTGGACCGTGAAGATTCCTGAATTTGGGCGGTGGGGCTGTCCAATAAGGCAGCCGCCCCATCATTTTTAGGACCCCTCTTTGATTCTCCCTTCAAGTCGAGGGGAAAAAGTTGTATGGGGCGGCTCGCATTGCCTTTTCAAACTCATTGGACTGTCCAACTCATAGAGGGTGAATTATGAGGGTGTTTACGCCCTTTCCAAACTGAGACACCGCCAATCTTTTGCTTGACAGACCCCTCCTATTTCGTATATTATAGTCCGAAACTGTTCTTTCAAACAATTCCAGATCTCCATGTGGTTTTCTGCTCCATCCA